>DATBCR010000836.1:0-2575 GCA_036270375.1 Pseudonocardiaceae bacterium
CGCGGTCGCGACCGACAATCTGGGCCAGAACAGCACATCCAGCCCGGTCGCGATCACCGTCGAGACGTCGAGCGTGGTGGCCGGTCCAGCCACATTGGCCGTCCTGCAGGGCGCGACCGGCACCGTGAGCGTCACGCTGTCCTCGGCGCCGACCGCGAACGTGACGGTCACGTCGGCCATCACCGGTGACCCCGACCTGACGGTCACCGCTGGCGCGTCGCTCACGTTCACACCGGCGAACTTCAACGTCGCCCAGAACCTGACGGTCACGGCGGGCACCAACACGGCGGACGCCGGCGCGCACGGCACGCTGACGTTGTCGGCCACCGGGTTCAGCGCGGCGACCGTCGCACTGACCGAAACGGCCGCCACGTCGGGGTCCGGTTACGACCAGTGGTTCATGACGCTGTACAACGACATCAAGAATCCGGCCAACGGATACTTCAGTCCCAAGGGCATTCCGTACCACTCGGTGGAGACACTGATCGTCGAGGCGCCGGACTACGGGCACGAGACGACGTCCGAGACCTACAGCTACTGGCTGTGGCTGGAGGCCGACTTCGGCCGGGTGACGGGGGACTGGACCGGATTCAACAACGCGTGGGCGAACATGGAGCAGTTCATGATCCCCAGCGCGACACTGCAGCCCGGCCAGAACACCTACAAGGCATCGGCGCCTGCGACATATGGCCCGGGAGAACCGATCCCGAGCGACTACCCGGTCGCGCTGAACTCGTCGGTGCCGGTCGGCTCGGATCCGCTCGCGGCCGAGTTGCAGTCCACGTACGGTACGGCCAACATCTACGCGCCAGCGTGGATCATGGACGTGGACAACAAGTACGGCTTCGGGCAGTGCGAGGACGGCACGTCGACGCCGAGCCTCATCAACACCTTCCAGCGCGGTCCCGAGGAGTCCGTGTGGGACACGATCCCGCAGCCGGACTGTGACATGTTCAAGTTCGGTGGCCCCAACGGGTTCCTGGACCTGTTCAACAACGGCGGCGGCAGCTTCGCCACCCAGTACAAGTACACCGACGCACCGGACGCCGACGCGCGCATGGTGCAGGCCGCGTACTGGGCCGACGTCTACGCCAAGGCACAGGGCAAGACCAGTTCCGTCTCGGCCACCCTTGCCAAGGCCGCCCAACTCGGCGACTACCTGCGGTACTCGATGTTCGACAAGTACTTCAAGCAGATCGGCAACTGCGTCGGCTCGATGGCGTGCCCGGCCGGTACCAGCAAGACCAACGAGGACACGTTCCTGTTGTCCTGGTACTACGCATGGGGCGGCGCGAGCACCGGTGCGTGGTCCTGGCGGATCAGCGGTGACTCGATCCACGAGGGTTACCAGAACCCGTTGGCGGCCTGGACGTTGTCCAACGACCCCAACCTGATTCCGAAGTCGCCGACGGCGAAGGCCGACTGGGCCACCAGCCTGACCCGGCAGATGCAGTTCTTCCAGTGGCTGCAGTCCAGTGAAGGTGCTATCGCCGGTGGCGCGACCAACAACTGGGGCGGCAACTACGGCGACGTGACCAAGCCGCCGGCCGGGGACGCGACATTCTTCGGCATGTTCTACGACCCCCAGCCGGAATACCACAACCCGCCGAGCAACCAGTGGTTCGGTTACCAGACCTGGCCGATGGAGCGGGTGGCCGAGTACTACTTCGTATCCGGTGACCCGACCGCGAAGGCAGTGCTGGCGAAGTGGATCGCGTGGGCGGAGACGGTCACCACGGCCAACCCGACCACCGGTGCACTGACCGTGCCGGGCACGATGACCTGGTCCGGCCAGCCGAACACGTTCGACCCGAACAACCCGGGTGCCGCCAACACCAACCTGCACGTCACGGTGACCGGCTCCTCGACCGACCTCGGCGTCGCGGCGTCACTGGCCAAGGTCTACACGTACTACGCGGCCAAGTCCGGCGACACCACCGTGCAGACCGCGGCACAGAACATCATCGATGTGATCCACAAGAATTTCGCCGACTCGATCGGCTTCTCGGCGCCGGAAACCCGGACCGACTACAAGAATTTCAACGTCCCCTACGACAACACCAACCTCGAGGGCGTCTTCGTGCCGTCCAGTTTCTCGGGCACCTACCCGGGCGGCATCACGATCAACTCGACGACCAACACGTTCCTGTCCATCCGTCCCTGGTACAAGAACGACCCGGCGTGGCCCAAGGTTCAGGCCTACCTGAACGGTGGCGCCGCCCCGACGTTCAACTACCACCGGTTCTGGGGCGAGGCGGACATCGCAACGGCGTTCGACGCGTTCGCCGAATTGTTCCCAACCGTGACACCGCCGGCCGGTTTCTGACCGATCGGGCCTGACCGTCACACCGATATCCGGCGCGGGCACGCATTCCGTGCCCGCGCCGGATATCGGCCTTGAACGTGGAGGTGTTGGAATGCGCCGACTGGCCACCACCGTGGTCGGATCGCTGCTGTTGGTCCTGAGCCTGTGCGCCGGTTGCTCGTCGTCCTCCGACGCGGCTCCGGCCGGCTGTGGCGCGGGACTGCCGACAGCCAGTGGACCGGCCGGCTCGGATCCGGTGATCTCGATACC
>DATBCR010000837.1:0-2753 GCA_036270375.1 Pseudonocardiaceae bacterium
CGAACTGCGCCCTGGTGTTCTCGTAGTCCTGCACCTGAGCTTCCTGGACGTAGTTCGCGAGGCTGGTCCAGTTGCCGTAGCGGGCCTTCATGGCGGTGTCGAAGTCGAACAGTTCGCCGAACGCGTAGCCGCCGTGGCCAGTCTCGTAGTTCGCGTGGAACTGGACCGCTTCCGGGCTTTGCCAGAGGTTCGCCTGGTCGGCGGCGGACAGGAACCGGTTGATCGAGTCCATCGTGGGGACCGTGTCGCCCGCGCTCTGCTCGCCGTCGAAGCCCCACGAACCGCCGACGTTGGTCCGTGTGCTGTCGGTGGGGTCGAAATGCGTTGTGTCGTACCAGTAGTTGGGCGGCACGTAGTCGTACGGGCCTTCCTTCTCACCGGCCTGGCCGAGTTTGGGGCTGCTGTTGTACTCGGCCGACGACACGAGCGGGACGTCGAAGTCGGCCTGCGCGAACGCCTTCAGCGACACGGTCTCCTGCGTCGGCACCGGCGCGTTGTCGCTCCAGCTGAACGTGACCACGCTGGGGTGGTTGCGTTCGTTCTGGCCGATCGTCAGTGCGGACAGGGCCATCGTGGTGAGCATGGCCGGGCTGACCGTGTTCGAGTCGGGCTGCCACGCGTCGCAGCACTGGTAGCCGGCGTCGATCATGATGCCGGCGGCGTCCATCTGCTGGTAGAAGTTGTCCGGCATGACGTGACCTTCGAGCCGGATCATGTTAAGGCCGAGGTTGCGCAGGATCGCGATCTGTCGCGCGGTGTCGGCGGCCGAGTAGTGCAGGAACAGGTCCGGTGTGTAGCCGCCGCCGCGTGCGACGAACTTCACGCCGTTGACCGCGTACTGCCGCACGCCCTGCGGTGCCTCGGCGGACTTGCCGACCAGGCTCGACGTGACGGTGTCGATACCGAACGTCTCGTGCGTGCTGTTGGCGACCATGCCGTTCCGGGCCACCGAGGTGTCCAAAGTGTACAGCGGTTGCGCGCCCATCTGGTAGGGCCACCACACCTTGGGATGGGCGATCCGCAGGCTCGGGTCGGCGCCCGGCGTGAAGGACACGGTCGCCGTGGAGTTCGCCTTGACGGTCACCGATCGCGACACGGTGATCGGCATGCCGCCACCGGCCGGCGGGGTCACGGTCGCCGTCACCGTGCCCGCCTGGCTGCTGCCGGTGCCGTTCGTGACATCGGTCTTGACGGTGAGCGCGGAACTGCTGAGGTCGGCCGTGTTGCTCTGCACGATGTGCGCGTTGCCGACCGACAGCGCACCGCCGACATCGAGCTGTATCGGGAACTGGATGCCGGTGTTGTTGTCCGGCGGGATCTGGTTCCAGTCCACGTCGTCGACGGTCAGCATCGAGGTCGGGTCGTTCGGGAAGACCTCGATGGCGAGCGAGTTGGTGCCGGCGCGCAGCATGTTCGTCACGTCGAACGTGAACCTGGTGTAGACGCCGGTGACGGTGGTGTTGGTCGCGATCTGCTTGCCGTTGAGCCAAACGTCAGCCGTGCCGACGACGCCGTTGACGATCAGCTTCGCGATCTGCCCTGCTGCCAGGTTCGCCGGGAAGTCGGTGCGGTACCACCACGGGTGCGTGAACTGCGCGATGGTCTCCGGCCCCACCGTGGTCATCTGGCCGAAGCAATGCTTCAGGTTGTCCGCGAAGAAGACGTTCGGGCATCCGCCGTTCTGCAGCAGCGCCTCGACCTCGGTGCCGGGCGCGCCCGCGTCGTCCGGGGTCACCGACAGCCATGTGCTCGTGCTGAACCCGGGCGTGGAGATGGCCGCCCCGCCCTGGGTGGCCGTGGCGCTGGTGAGCACCTTCCAGCCGCCGGTGCCCAACACGGTCAAACCCTTGGCCACGTGGCCGGCGACAGCCACGTTCTGATCGGCTGGCCGGCTGGACGCCACCGCCGCTGACGTGCTCAATGCCGCCATCAGGATCAGTGCGGCGCCGGATGCCAGGCCCGCACCCACAGTTCGCCTCATGTTTCGACACTTCCCGCCTGCGGTACGACCGCGTGTCCGTGCAACGGGTGTCACGACGGGATAATTTGTATGCCTGCCTTACATAAATAGTCAAGGGGCCGACCGGTCGATGACGTTGACATGCGAACCGGTGACCGGGTGTTGCGTCGAAACCGGACGTTCAGGCCTCTATCTGCGCCAACACGATGTCCCGCGCGGCGTCCAGACCGGACGCGAGACCGCCGAGCACCACGCTCTCCCGGCCGACCGCGGACACCTGGATCGGCGGCGGCGCAAGCGCGAGCAGCTCGACCAGCCGCCGCTGGGTCGGTTCGAGCAGCACGTCCACGTTGGAGCCGACGCCACCGCCGAGCACGATCAGCCCCGGATCGAGCACCGCGATGATCGCGGCCAGGGCCCTGGCCAGGTGGTCGGCTTCGGTGCCGACCGCGCGGACGGCCGCGTCGTCGCCGGTCCGGGCCGCGTCGAACACCTGCTCCACCGAGTCGACCGACATGCCGCAGCCGCGGGCGATGGCCACGATGCCCTGCGCCGACGCCACCGTCTCCAGGATGCCGTGCTGCCGGGTGGACGCCGAGCCGCGCACCTGCGCGCCCTCGGGACCTTCGTCACCGACCGGCAGGAACGAGATCTCCCCCGCCCGTCCGTGTGACCCCCGGTAGAGGCGGCCGTCGATCACCACACCCATGCCGATACCGGTGCCGACCGACACGAACACGAAGTTGCGCACGGATGTGCCGAGGCCGTAGGCCTGTTCGGCCACGGTGGCCAG
>DATBCR010000838.1:0-4190 GCA_036270375.1 Pseudonocardiaceae bacterium
CAACGCGAACCACAGCCAGTCAATGCCACGATCGTGTCTATGCACGCCGGACCCGTCCCGCATTCCGCTGATGTGGCGAACGCGCCAGCAGCCCACACCGGCCCACCGGCCGGCACGCTGCGGCTGCGTGATCCCCGACACCGCGTACACCCACGGTCCATCCTGTGGTGGACGGTCCGGTCGGCGGTGTTCTGGCTGGTGGTGATCCTCACGCAGGCCGGGTTCCTGATCTTCGCGGACCAGCCGCCCGGCTGGCTGACGGTCACCCTGGTCATCTCGATCGTGGCCGGCCTGGTGCAGGTGATCGTCGAGCCGCAGTGGCGTTACCGCGTGCACCACTGGGAGGCCACGCAGGACGCGGTGTTCACGCGCAGCGGCTGGATCCGGCAGGAATGGCGGGTCGCCCCGGTGTCCCGGATCCAGACCGTGGACACCAAGCGTGGGCCGCTCGAACAGCTGCTCGGCCTGGCGACCGTGACCGTGACCACGGCATCGGCGGCCGGGCCGGTCGAGATCGCGGGGCTGGCGCACGAGGACGCGGCGCGACTGGTCGACGAGCTGACCGCGACGACGCAGGCCACCGTCGGGGACGCGACATGACGACGCCCGAGGCGGACCTGGTGGCCGCGCCCGAGGTGGCGGACGTCGTGGCGGAGGCCGAGTGGCACCGGTTGGAAGTGCGCACGGTCGTCGTCCGGCCGTTCAACGAGTTCGTCGGCTTCATCCCGCTGCTGATCGGTGCGATCGCGCTCGGCCAGCACAACGAGCAGAAGATCTGGTACGGGCTCGGCGTGATGGCGCTGCTGTTGAGCCGGGGGCTGGTGCACTGGCTGACGACCCGCTACCGGATCACCGACGAGCAGGTCGAGATCCGCAGCGGCCTGATCTCCCGGCAGCGCCTCGCGACCCGCAGGGAACGTATTCGCACGGTGGAGTCCACCGCCAAGTTCGGCCACCGGCTGTTCGGCGTGACGTCGGTGCGGATCGGCACCGGGCAGCACGAACACAAGGGCCACAAGGCAATGAAGCTCGACGCGGTCACCACCGCTGAGGCGGACCGGCTGCGTCGCGTGCTGCTGTCGCGGTCCGAAGCGGCGGCCGGCAACGTTGCGCCGGCCACCGTCACCGAGGTCCGCGGTGTGGTGCTCGCGAAACTGGATTGGCGGTGGCTGCGGTACGCGCCGTTGACGTTGTCGGGTTTGTTCGCGGCGGCCGCGATCTTCGGGGTGGTGTGGCGGTCGGTCAACGAGCTGGACATCAACGTGAACCGGATCGGCCTGGCGCGGGAGGGCGTGAACTGGTTCGAGCACGCGAGCGCGGGTGGTGTGATCGCGGTCGTCACGCTGGTCGCGGTAGTGCTCATCGTCTTCGGTTCCACGGCGATCTACGTGCTGAAATACACCGGTTACCTGCTGACGAGGGAACCGGACGACACGCTGCACGTCCGGCGCGGGCTGCTCACGACGTCCGCGGTGACCATCGAGGAGGCGCGGCTGCGGGGCGTGGAGATCCGCGAACCGCTGTTGCTGCGGGCCGGCCGGGGTGCCCGGTGCTCGGCCGTGGCGACCGGGCTGCAGAGTAGGAACGAGAGCCACCTGTTGATGCCGCCGGGGCCGGCCGTCGAGGCACATCGGGTCGCCAGCCGTGCGCTACGGCTGCCCGACGGTGCGTCACCCACGCAGGTGCGGTTGGCCGGACACCCGCGCGGTGCGTTGCGGCGTCGACTGATCCGGGCCGTGGTGCCGGCGCTGCTCGTGGTGTTCGGGCTGTGGTTCGCGAGTGCGGTCGCGGGGTGGCCGGTGTGGCTGTGGCACGTCGCGTGTGCGCTGCCGGTGCTCGCCGTTCCGTTGGGGCTCAACAGGTACCGCAATCTCGGGCACGCACTGACCCCGCGCTACCTGGTCAGCCGGCTCGGCTCGCTTGAGCGGCGGACCGTGGCGCTGGAACGGACCGGGATCATCGGCTGGCAGGTGCGGCGCACGTTCTTCCAGCGCCGAGTCGGCCTGATCACGCTGACGGCGGCAACCTCGGCCGGCCGGAGTAGGTACCGCGTGCTGGACATCACGGAGGCGGACGGCCTGCGGTTGGCTGAGGACGCGGTGCCGGGCCTTCTCACACCGTTCCTGGTCGAGGACTGACGGTAACCGAGCGGAGCGGGGTTAGGCTGCCGGAATGGCAGATCATCTGGTGTGGATCGATTGCGAGATGACCGGGCTGGATCTGGGCAAGGACGCCCTGATCGAGATCGCGGCGCTGGTCACCGACGCGAACCTCAACGTGCTCGGCGACGGCGTCGACGTGGTCATCCACGCGCAAGACCCGACATTGGACGGCATGCCGGACGTGGTGCGGGACATGCACGCCAAATCGGGCCTCACCGAGGAGGTCCGGCGGTCCACGGTCACCATGGCGGACGCCGAACGGCAGGTGCTCGACTACGTCCGGACGTATGTGCCGGACCCGAGAACCGCACCGCTCGCCGGCAACTCCATCGCCACGGACCGGGGTTTCATCACCCGCGACATGCCAACGCTGGACGCCCACCTGCACTACCGGATGGTGGACGTGTCGTCGATCAAGGAACTGTGCCGACGGTGGTACCCGAGGATCTACTACGCACAGCCGGAAAAGGGCCTCGCCCACCGCGCGCTCGCCGACATCCAGGAGTCCATCCGCGAACTGGAGTACTACCGGCGAACCGCGTTCGTGGCCCAACCAGGCCCCACGACGGACGACGCGAAGGCGGTGGCCGCGAAGCTGATGCGCGAACACCGGGGCTGACAGTTACCCGTTTTCGCCAGCTCGCGCACGCACGCTACGATGTTGCGGCTGGCTCGGCCAACGGCCGAGGCTGCGATGGTGGGTGTAGCTCAGTTGGTAGAGCACTGGGTTGTGGTCCCAGGTGTCGCGGGTTCAATTCCCGTCACTCACCCCAACAGACACATGGCCCGGACGGCCCCACACGCCCGGGCCATGGTCGTACCTGGGGGTTTCGCACTACCCGATTGGGAGCGGCGGATGACCCTGTGCTAACGTTCCGGACGTCGGCAGGGGCGGTATTTCCTGCTGGCGCCGCTAGCTCAATTGGCAGAGCAGCTGGCTCTTAACCAGCGGGTTCGGGGTTCGAGTCCCTGGCGGCGCACCAATCGAAACCGAGACCCACCAGCACGTTTCCTTGATCGAAGGGATCTAGCCGGTGGGTCTCGATCTTGGGTGTGGCCGACGGGGGGCCGAAAGTGCCCGCCATCGCCGTTCGTACTCGCCTGTTCTTCGCCAACCGGGGTACCAGCCCGACGGTCCTGATCTGCGCCAACCACGCTCACGACTGAGCTGGACCGAACTCATACCGCTGGCAATTCACCGACATCCGGATGCCGCCACCCGAAACAGCGGAAGGGCCTACGCGGCTGCGCTGGACCGCCCGGACCGTCGTGCGGTCGCCTTTCGTGCCGAACGCGTTCCACACCGCTTATACCGGCGCGACCGTCCCCGCACCGTGCGCGCGGTCTGCTGCGCGGCCCGCAACACCAACCCAGCCGTCGCTTCCGCAGCCTGGTGCGCCAAACACGGCAACACGCTGGTGTAGGTGTCCGCAGTCAACACGATGCTGGAATGCCCCAGCATCGCCTGCACAGCCTTGAGATCATTGCCCGCCGCCAACGACAAACTCGCCGCGCCATGCCGCAGGTCATGCAACCGGATCGGCGGCAGATCCGCCTCCGCCACCCACCGCCGAAACGTATGCGTGACATAACCCGGGCTCAACGGCTCACCCTGACGGTTGACGAACAAGAAGCCCTCCGGGTTGAGCCCAGCCACCGCCTGGCGTTCACAGCACGCACGGAACCGTCGCAGCACCCCCATCGAGATGTGGTCCAACGCGACCGCGCGCACACTGCTGTCAGTCTTGGGTGGACAGACCACCGTCCGACCGTTGTGATCCTGCACCTGGTGCGACACCATCAGCACCCCACCATCCAGATCCACATCACACCACCGCAACCCAGCCACCTCTCCCCGGCGCAACCCCAACAACGCCACCAACAAATACGGCGGATACAGGTCACGGTCACAGTAACGCTGCAGGAACGCAGCGGTCTGCGCCGGCGTCCACACCGCCACCGGCGGGCGCTGCCCCGTCGCCTGCCAATGCGCGACCTGCGGCCCGGTCCACACACCGCCCTCGGCCG
>DATBCR010000839.1:0-9896 GCA_036270375.1 Pseudonocardiaceae bacterium
CAGCGGTGGCCGGCGCGACCCCGGTGGTGGCTACCGTGGGCAGCCCGAGTTTGCCGCGCCACGCCTGGTGCCGCTGCACACCGTCTACCGCGAGCATCGTGGTGAATGCCGCCGCGCCGAGTACGAAGCTCCACCACGGCAGCAACTGGTCGTCAAGCGACGCGGGCACCGCGTACACGCACAGCAGGATGAGCCCGGCCGCGGCCGGCACCTTCGCGGTGACCGCCAACGTGTCCACCGCGATCGCGACCCCGCCGATCGACAGCACGATCAGGCACAGGATCGGCTGGTCCGCGGCGACCGGTGGTATGCCGACCTGGATGTCGGTGCCGGCCTGTGAGAACACCGTGCCCAGGTCGTGCAGCGCGGTCGGGCCTGGCAGCACGACGAGGAAACCGCTGTTGGTGAACAACGTGACGGTCAGGCACAGCAACACGAAAAGCTGGCCGATCCAGATCAGCGGCCCCGGCACCCGCACCGCGCGCAGGGCCGTGCCGGCGGCGACGCACACCACGACCGACACGATCGAGTAGGACAGCCAGCCAAGGCCGGTGACCACGCCGGAAATCGCGGTGGCGGAACAGATCGACGCGATCGCGCCCATCGCCGGCATGGCCAGCGTCGAGCCCGCGGTCGGCCCGCCGCTCCCGCCGCGCCCGGCGGAACCGTTGGCCTGCGGTCGATTGGGCCGTGGCGGCGCTGGTGGCCGGGTGGCCTGCGGTGGGCCGACGTAAGGCCGGCCCCTGGCGAGGTCGCTGGTCACCGGAGTCCTCCTTGCATCGACTGGCCGCGCACGGTGCCGATCCGGCACAGGTCCGACCATGCCGCGGCCAGCCCGGTGTCGGGACCGGCCACCACGACGCCCCATCCGGCGTCGCGCAGCACATCGGCGCTCTCGTGCGGGTTGTACGCCGGGCCCTCGCCGGGGGCGCCCCACCCTGAAACATCCAGCAGCACAGCGATGCTGCGCGCCTTGCGGGTGCGGACGCGGCTCAGTTCGGCCGCCTCGGTGGTGGTCATCGAACCCATGATCGCGATCAGCTCGTGGCCACCACCCGGATCCACACCGCACGCCAGGTCGCGGCGGTGCGTCGGCCGCAGCATCGCCAGCGCGTCCAGCATCACGTCGTCGCTGTGGCCGGTCTCCGCGTTGTCGCCGACGAGCACCTGGCTGTCCTCGGCGACCAGGCGGACCTGCTGGCCGCAGTGGTGCAGGTGCAGGCAGACGCTGCCGCACAGGCTGACCGCCCACTCAAGGCTCGCGGTCGGGCCGTGGCCACGATGGGCGGGGGCGCGGCGGTCCAGCAGCACCGTCGTGCCACCGCGCCAAGGGCGTTCCTCCACCCGCACCATCAGTTCGTCCCGGCGTGCCGTCGATCGCCAGTGCACCCGCCGCAGGTCGTCGCCCTGCCGGTACTGCCGGACAACCGCGTCGTCCTCGCCCTGGCCGGACCGCAGCCGCACCGACCCGTCGTCGCCGACACCCGTGCCGGAACCGCCCGGCAGCCCGGCCAGCGCCACCGTCCTCGGCACCACGACGACCCGGCTCTGCCCGGCGAGTTCACGCTCGAACTCGGCCAGCCCGAACGGATCCGTGATCCGCGCCCGCAGCGGACCGAGCTGGTGCACGCCACGCATGGTCGGGTGCACCCGGTAGCCCAGCCGTGCCGTGCCGCGCCTGCGCAGCCGCTCCACCACGAACCGGGGGCGGCCGCCGAGCGTGTACGGCACGCCGTCCTCGAGCAGCAGGCCGCCCGCCGGTACCCGCCCGTGCGCGTGCACCTCGAGCACCACGTCCGAGTCGTCGCCGGCCGGCACCCTGGCCGGCAGCAGGTGCCGGCGGGCACTCAGGCCGACCCGCGCACTGGCCGCGAGGCCAGCCGAGAGCAGCGGCAGCACGACCACGAAAACGGCCACCCGCAACAGATCCCGCTCGTTGAGCACGGCAGAGCACAACGCGGCCGCGATGCCCGCCGCGAGCAGGCACCGGCCCCGGGTGGTCAGGCCGGACAGCGCACCCCGCATAGTCGTTCCGCCAGTCGTCGTTCCGTCTTCAGATATGTGGCCGGGTTACTACCGAGTCGGGTCACCTCGGGTTGCGCAACCCCGACACCCACTGGGCGGTCGGGTCGACGGAACCGTGCGGCACCGGGATCCGCTGCAGCAGCGCGCGCACCAGTTCGGCCGAGGACCGGCGGGCCGCCTGCGCCTCCGCGGACAGCACCAAACGGTGTGCCAGCACCGGAATCGCCACCAGGTGCAGGTCGTCCGGCACCACGTAGTCCCGGCCGGCCAGCGCGGCCTGCGCCCGGCACGCCCGCACCAGGTGCAGCGTCGACCGCGGCGACGCGCCGAGACGGACCTCGGAGAGCCGGCGGGTCGCGGACACCAGTTCCACCGCGTACCGCTTGATCTCCGGCGACAGGTGGATCTGCCGCACGGTCCCGATCAGCCCCTGCACCTGCGCCGCGTTGGACACCGGCTGCAGGTCGCCCATCGGGTCCGCGCCCGCGTGCTCGTCCACCATGGCCAGCTCGGCCGCCGGGTCCGGGTAGCCGATGGACACCCGCGCGGTGAAGCGGTCGCGCTGGGCCTCCGGCAGCGGGTAGGTGCCCTCCATCTCCACCGGGTTCTGGGTGGCGATGACCATGAACGGCGGGTCGAGCGGATACGCGGTGCCGTCGATCGTGACCTGCCGCTCCTCCATCGCCTCCAGCAGCGCGGACTGCGTCTTCGGGGACGCCCGGTTGATCTCGTCGCCGACCACGATGTTCGCGAACACCGGACCTGGCCGGAACTCGAAGCGCTGCGTCACCCGGTCCCAGATCGAAACGCCGCTGATATCGCTCGGCAACAGGTCCGGCGTGAACTGGATCCGGTTGACCGAGCAGTCGATCGACTTCGCGAGCGCCTTCGCAAGCGACGTCTTGCCGACACCCGGCACGTCCTCGACCAGTAGATGACCTTCGGCCAGCAGCGTCACCAGCGCCACCCGGACCACGTCGGGCTTGCCGACGAGGACGCGTTCCACGTTGGTGCCGATGCGTTGCGTGACCGCTTGCAACTCAACCAGTGCCTCGGTGAGGCGGCCCGGTGCCGGGCCGCCACCGGCCGGTGGCACGGGGTGGTTGTTGGCGCCGTGGTCGTACAGCGCGGCGGGTCGGCTAGTCGATGTCACTCGACCTCCTGGGGCGTTTGTCGGCAATCGGTGGATTGCCGAGGCACTGTGCCGTACCGCCGGATCGAGGTGGCGTGCCGGGTAGCGGATCTGCGCTCCGCGACGAACTCGCCGCCGGGTAACCCGGGGTTCGAATACAGCCTGCCATGAAGATTGGTCGACGTGGTCGGCCTTGTTGTTCCCGGCATCACCACTTCCCTCCACGTGTATCACGATTCCGGCTCCTGGCGATCCCGAACGGCTCAGATCGGTGCTCCGTACGGGCTCCCAGGTACCCCGATCGCGGTTGGAATCACCGCCTCCCCCCACCAGCCCCCCACCTCGCCCCACCTGCTCTACCTGCGGAAACGACCCCATCGGGGGAGGGAGGTGGCGCCGCTAGCCGTTGACTGTGGTGAAAAGTGGGGTACTGTGGCGGCAAGTGGAGCAGACGGGGGCTCCGCGGCCGGCTCGACCGGGGTCGGTGGGAGGTGGGAGCCGATGTTCCTCGGCACGCACAACCCCAAACTCGACGACAAGGGGCGGCTCACGCTGCCGGCGAAGTTCCGGGACGCACTGGCAGGGGGTCTCATGGTCACCAAGGGCCAGGACCACTGTCTCTACGTGTTCCCCCGGAACGAGTTCGAGCAGATGGCCCGCAGGGTCGCGGACGCACCGTTCACCAACGAGGCAGTCCGGGCCTACCAGCGTTACCTGTTCGCCGGCACCGACGAGCAGCGACCGGACAGCCAGGGACGGATCTCCATCGCAACGGAGCTGCGTCGTTACGCCGGCCTGGCCAAGGAGTGCGTGGTCATCGGCGCGATCACCCGGCTGGAGATCTGGGACGCGGACGCGTGGCAGCGGTACCTCGAAGAACACGAGGACAGCTACGCGCAGGCAAGGGAGGAGGTTCTGCCCGGCGTGTTCTGACCGGCAGTCCAGCCCACCGCTGTGTGGGCGACACCGGTGACCGGATGCCGTTTGGCCTCGGTCCGCTCGGCTATCGACCCTGGCGCAACTTCCCCGGCGCCAGGTCCGACGGGCGGGCGGGGACCTGACTGCATCCGGTCGGCGTTTAGCTATCGGGCGACCGTGCCGACCGAGGGTGTCCGGGGGGGACACCGTGCCGGAAGCCCCAGTTGTCTTCGGACGGGCACGTACCCGGTTCGGGTCGCGCCCTCCGATGGAGGGAGTGAGGGGGTGAGTCGGTAGTGACCGATCAGACCGGTCGTCCCGAGCCACAGCACGTGCCTGTGCTGCTGGACCGGGTGCTGGCCCTGTTGGCACCCGCGCTCACCGACCCCGCCGCCGTCCTCGTGGACGCCACCCTCGGCCTCGGCGGCCACGCCGACGCGCTGCTCGCCGCGCACCCGGGACTGACACTCGTGGGGCTGGACCGGGACACCACAGCACTGGCCCACTGCGCGGACCGGCTGGCCCGGTTCGGCGACCGGGTGCACCTCGTGCACGCCGTCTACGACGAACTTCCGTCGGTGCTCGCGGATCTCGGTTTCCCGTCCGTGCACGGCGTGCTGTTCGATCTCGGCGTCTCGTCGATGCAGCTGGACGAACCGTCCCGCGGCTTCGCGTACGCCAAGGACGTCCCGCTCGACATGCGGATGACACCGGGCGTCGGGATGACGGCCGCCGACGTGCTCAACACCTACCCGGTCGCCGACCTGGCCCGGATCCTGCGCGAGTACGGCGAGGAGCGGTTCGCAGGCCGGATCGCCGGCGCCGTGGCAAGGGAACGCGACCGCGAACCGTTCAGCACCAGCGCCCGACTGGTCGAACTGCTCTACGACGCCGTGCCGGCGGCCACCCGGCGGACCGGCGGCCACCCGGCCAAGCGCACCTTCCAGGCGCTGCGGATCGAGGTCAACGGCGAACTGGACGTGTTGCGCAGAGCCATCCCCGCCGCGTTGGAGGCACTGGGCGACGGCGGCCGGATCCTGGTGGAGAGCTACCAGTCCCTCGAGGACCGGATCGTCAAGCGCGTCTTCGCGGACTGGGCGGGCTCGACGACCCCGCTGGGCCTGCCGGTCGAACTGCCCGGCCACGGACCACGGCTGCGCATGCTCACGAGGGGCGCGGAACAGGCCACGGCGGCCGAGATCGAAGCCAACCCGCGGGCCGCGTCGGTGCGGCTGCGGGCCGGCGAACGGATCGGGAGGGCGGCATGACAGCTCCCGCACGGGCGACCGGCCCAGGTCCGGCCACGTCCGCACACAACCGCACCCGAACGCCACCGCCGACCCGAGAACGCACCGGAAAGCCGGCCGCACAGCCGATCCAGCCCGAGCGGACCGCCACCCGCAGCCGATCCGCCGCCGTCGAACGCGCCTACGCCCGCCGTGCCCAGCGCACCGAGCGGGCCACCGGTTTCGCCGTCGGCGCCGGCGTCAAGACCGAACGCAAGCCGGGCTCGGCGTCCCGGGCCACGTTCGTGGTGCTGGTGATGGTGCTGCTGGTGGGTGGAGTCGTTGCCACACTGTGGTTCTCGACCCAGGCGACGGCCGACGCGTACCGGCTGGAGCAGGCCAAGAAGGACACCGCCGCACTGGCGGTCCGGGTCGCGCAACTCCAGCGGCAGGTGGCCGCCCAGGATTCGGCGCCGTCACTGGGCAACCGGGCGCTGCAACTGGGCATGGTGCCGGCCGGCGACCCGGCACACCTGGTGGTCGGCCCGGACGGCACGGTCACCATGATCGGCACACCGAGCGTGGCGAAGGCACCCCCGCCACCGCCCACCACGACGCCTCCCACCACGACACCACCCGCCAGCGCGACCACGACCACCACCGCACCGACGTCGACCACCCCGACCAACCCGGCCACGGGGGGCTGACCGATGCCGCGTCAACCCCCGGCGGGCGGGGCCGGCCGGCCGTACCCGCCGGTCCGCCAGCCGGCCATGGGCGTGCGGCCGCCACCACCCAGGACACCGGCTCCAGCACCGAAACCACGGCGCCGCAAGCGGAAGGTCATCGGCTCGAACCCCAAGCCTCGGATCGCCATCGGCCGGATCGGCATGATCGCGGCACTGTTGCTGGCCGGGTTGAAACTCGTCGACATCCAGGGCCTGCAGGCGCCGTACCTGTCCGGCATCGCGCAGCAGGAATCCCTGACCAAGCTCACGATCCCGGCCCACCGCGGCAGCATCACCGACCGCGACGGCACCACGCTCGCGTTCAATGTGGACATTCGCGCCCTCACGGCCCAGCCGAAGAAGATGCGCACCAACTGGAACGACCCGAAGATCGCGCGCAGCCACAAGGGCATCAGCTACGAGCAGCACACCCAGACCATCGCGGACGAACTGCAACGTCTGATCGGCCCGTCCGTCGACGGACAGCAGGTGCTGGCACAACTGCGGTCCAACGCGACCTTCGTGTACCTGGCCAAATCCGTCGACCCTTCGATCGCCGCCCAGATCACCGGTGACTTCCCGGAGATCGGCAGCGAACTGCGATCCACGCGGGAGTACCCCGAGGGCTCGGTCGCGGCGAACGTCATCGGCATGGCGAACTGGCGGACCGACCGCACGGTGGCCGGCGTGCACGGCGTGATCGGGCTGGAGTCGTCGATGGACGGCCTGCTCGCAGGGCAGCCCGGCCTCGAAGCGATGAACACCGAGCAGGGCAACGACTCCGTGGTCATCCCGGACTCGCAGCGAATGCTCAAGCAGTCGGTGCCCGGCGAGGACGTGCAGCTCACCATCGACGCCGACCTGCAGTACGTCGTGCAGCAGAAACTAGCGCAGTACGTGGCGAAGACCGGCGCCAAGATGGGCAGCGCCGTGGTGCTGGACGCGAAGACCGGCGAGGTCTACGCACTGGCCAACGACAACACGTTCAACCCGAACGACCCCAGCACGATCACCCCCGCGAACACCGGCGACCCGGCCATCACCACCCCGTACGAGCCGGGCTCGGTGAACAAGGTGGTCACGGCAGCCGCCGCGATCGACGGCGGCCTCGTCACGCCGACATCCGTGATCGACGTGCCGACGCAGTTCCAGAATGGCGACAAGATCGTCAAGGACGACTGGATACACCCCGACTGGAAGATGACCGTGACCGGCGTCTTCGCCAAGTCGTCCAACATCGGCGCGGACGAACTGGCCAAGCTGGTCGGCCCGCAGAAGTTCGACGACATGCTCGGCCGGATGGGTCTAGGCCAGAAGACCGGCATCGGCCTGGCCGGCGAGACCGCCGGTGTCGTGCCGCCGATCAACAAGTGGTCCGGCTCGACGTTCGGCAACCTGCCGATCGGCCAGGGCCTCACCATGACCGTGCTGCAGATGGCCGGCATGTACCAGGCCATCGCGAACGACGGGGTCCGGGTGCCACCGCGCATCATCAGGTCCGTCACCAAACCGGATGGCACGGTCGTCCCGACGCCGCGGCCCGCCGGTATCCGGGTGATCAGCCCCCAGTCCGCGCAGACGGTGCGGATGATGATGCGGTCGGTCACCCAGAAGGCGCCGTACCCGCAGGACGCGACCGCGCCGTCCGCCGCGCTGCCCGGCTACCAGGTCTCCGGCAAGACCGGCACCGGCCAGCAGGTCGACCCGGCGTGCCACTGCTACAGCCACACCAAGAACACGGTGACTTTCGCCGGCATCCTGTCGGCGGACAACCCAAGGTTCGTCGTGGGCGTCATGCTTGATGCACCCAACGGCGATTTGGAGGGTGGTCAGACCGCGGCGCCGCTGTTCCACGAGCTCGCCTCGTACCTGGTGCAGCGGTACGGCATCCCGGTGTCGAGCGGCACGACCCCGTACATGACCCTGGTGGCGCAGGCGTAACGCGGCGTTGCCCGGTCCGAAGCGGACAATGGCCGCACACAGGTGTGTCGTGACACGGCGCATTAACACGGCAGGCGGAGGGAGCGTGCACCGGTGCCACATGACAGCGTGCGAGCACGCACCGTCGCGCCGGTAGCCTTCCGCGACGTGCCTCCCCGTCCGACCCGCACCAACCCCGTGGCCCTGACCGAGCTGGCCGCCGTTGCCGGCGCCCGCCTGCGACCCTCGGACGCGAACGCCGTGACCGGAGCCGCGCTGCGGGCCCAGTACGTCCGGCCAGGTGACCTGTTCGCGGCCCTGCCCGGCGCGCACGCGCACGGGGCCGACTTCGCCGCCGACGCGCTGGCCGCCGGTGCCGTCGCCGTGCTGACCGACAAGGCGGGCGCTGCCCGACCCGCGCTGCGCGATGCCGGCGTGCCGCTGCTGGTGCACAACGACCCCAGATCGGTGCTGGGCGCGGTGGCCGCCCGAATCTACGGTGACCCGTCGCACCACCTGGCCGTGCTCGGCGTGACCGGCACGTCCGGCAAGACGACCACCACGTCGATGGTGGCCGCTGGTCTCGCCGCGGCCGGCCGGACGGCGGGTCTGATCGGCACGATCGGCACTCAAGTCGGCGGTGCGGTGTTGGCCACCGGGCTGACTACACCGGAAGCGCCGGACCTGCAGGCGCTGCTGGCCGTGATGGTCGAGCGGGGGGCGTCGCACGTCGCGATGGAGGTGTCCAGTCATGCGTTGGTGATGGGCCGGGTCGCGGGCATCCGGTTCACGGTCGGTGCGTTCACGAACCTCTCGCAGGACCACCTGGACTTCCATCCGGACATGGAGGACTATTTCGCGGCCAAGGCACGGCTGTTCGACGGCCGGTCGAGGACCGAGGTGGTCTGCACGGACACCGAGTGGGGCCGGCGCCTCGTGAAGCCGGGCACGATCGCGGTGTCCACCCTGCACACGTCACCTGGCCTGCGCGGCTGGGCGGCGGCTGACGTGGTCGCGGCGCCTGACGGTGGCCAGGCGTTCACGGCGCTCGGCCCGTCGCGGACGCGGATCGACATCACGCTGCGGTTGCCGGGCACGTTCAACGTGGCCAACGCCCTACTCGCGGTCGCGATCCTGCACGAGGCGGGGATCGAGCCGGCCGCGATCGCCGCCGGCCTGGCCGGGGTGGACGTGCCGGGGCGGATGGAGCGGGTGGATCTTGGTCAAGACTTCACGGCCGTGGTCGACTACTCGCACAAGCCGGCCGCGGTCGCGTTGGCGCTGGACGCGGTGCGGGCCCAGTTGGCCAGGGCGGGCGGTGGCGGGCGGGTGCTCACGGTGTTGGGCTGCGGTGGTGACCGGGACGCTGGCAAGCGGCCGTTGATGGGCGCGGCGGCGGCCCGCCGGTCCGCGCTGCTGGTGGTGACCGACGACAACCCGCGCAGCGAGGACCCGGCGTCGATTCGAGCGGCGATGCTGGCCGGCGCGCTGGAGGTGCCGGCGGCGCAGCGTGGCGAGGTGGTGGAGATCGGTGACCGGCGGGCCGCGATCACACATGTGGTGGCGGCGGCTCGGCCGGGCGATGTGGTTGTGGTGGCGGGGAAGGGACACGAGACCGGCCAGGAGATCGCGGGTGTGGTGCATCCGTTCGCTGACCGGGACGAGTTGGCTGCCGCCATCCGAGCACTCATCGGCACCGGGGTTGCCCGGTGATCCCCTTGGCACAGGCCGAGATCGTGTCCGCTGTCGGTGGCCCGCACGGCGCGGGTTCGACAGAGGTCACCGCATTGGCCGGTGCTATTTCGCCGGGGTTCGGGGTACGGCGTTGGGGCTTTCTGGGTGTCTGGGTACTGCGTTTGGGCTTGGTGGTGGCAGTGCCCCGATCCCTCGATTGTCGCGATGGTCGGTGGTGGCTTGTCAAGGGCGCTGACGCGTCGCTTCGCGATG
>DATBCR010000840.1:0-4160 GCA_036270375.1 Pseudonocardiaceae bacterium
CGCAGGGGCAACCTCTGACGTTTCACCTGTTTACAGCGGCTCAGCAGAACACCAGCACAGCCAGCACAACAGCACCAACGGCGGCGTTGACGCAGGTCACAGCGTCGTCGGCACGGCAAGGTCGTCCGTGGGTGGCACCCCTGCCAAGGCGGCCACGGGAGCCCGGCGTGTCCGGGGGCCGGGCTCGGCCCGGGCAGGCGACGACGTGTGGCCGGGACGGGTACCCTTCATGGCGAAGCGGTCCGTGTCCGGGCGGATGCCGTATGTCTGCGAGCCCACGCCCGGCCTGCTGGCGGACCCACCGGTCATCGTGTTCGTTTCACGGGAGGTCGCATGGCGCACGTGGCTCGCGCCGCTGGAGTACTCCCCCTGATCGCCGCTGTCGTGGTCGCGGCCGCACTCGGCGGAGCCGCGGTGTTCACGGTCAGCCAGGCCGCCTGCCCCGATCCGGGCCACTTCGTGCACGACGGCGTCAGTGCCCGGTTGGTCGGCGGCTGCGTGAGCAAGGCCGACCTGCCGGGCACCGCGCCGGTCGCCGGTTCGCCCGGCCGTGGGATCACGCAGGCCCGTCCGTAACTCCGGGGCTTTACCGAAGCGCGGTCCGCAGGTCCTCGACCAGGTCGTCGGCGTCCTCGATGCCGACCGACAGGCGGATCAGGTCGCTCGGCACCTCCAGCGCGGAGTCGGCGACGCTGGCGTGCGTCATCCGGCCGGGGTGCTCGATCAGCGACTCCACCCCACCGAGTGACTCGGCCAGCGTGAACAGCCTGGTCGCCGCGCACACCTGTAGCGCGGCCGCCTCGCCGCCGGCCACGGTGAACGACACCATGCCGCCGAACCGGCGCATCTGCTTCGCGGCCACCTCGTGGCCGGGGTGGTCGGGGAGGCCGGGGAAGTAGACGGCGGTCACCTTCGGGTGCGCGGTGAGGAACTCGACCACCCGTTCTGCGTTGTCGCTGTGCTGTTCCATCCGCAGCGCGAGCGTCTTGAGGCCGCGCAGTGTCAGCCAGGCGTCGAACGGGCCGGGCACCGCACCGCCCGCGTTCTGCAGGAACGCGATCTGTTCGGCCAGTTCCTGCTCGGACGTGACGATGGCGCCACCGATGACGTCGGAGTGGCCGCCGAGGTATTTCGTGGTGGAGTGCAGCACGAGGTCCGCGCCGAGTTCCAGCGGCTGCTGCAGGTAGGGCGACGCGAAAGTGTTGTCCACGATCAGCCGGGCGCCCGCGTCGTGCGCGACGCCGGACAGTGCCGCGATGTCCGCGATGTTCAGCATCGGGTTGGTCGGCGTCTCGCACCACACCAGCCTGGTGTTCGGGCGGCACGCCGCGCGGACCGCGTCCACATCGGACACCGCCACCGGGGTGTGCTCGATTCCCCAGTGCCGCAACACTTTGTCCACCAGCCGGAAGGTGCCGCCATAGGCGTCGTCCGGGATGACGATGTGGTCGCCCGGCCGGCACACGGCCCGCAGCACGACGTCGGTTGCCGCCATGCCGGACCCGAACGTGCGCCCGAACCGCCCGTTCTCCAGCGCCGCGAGGCATTCCTCCAGCGCGGTGCGGGTCGGGTTGCCGGTACGCGAGTACTCGAACCCGGACCGCAGGCCGCCGACACCGTCCTGCGCGTACGTGGATGTGGCGTAGATGGGCACGATCACCGAGGCGGTGACCGGATCCGGATCCTGCCCGGCGTGAATCGCCCTGGTGGCGAACCCGGTTCTCGGCTCGCCGGTCACCTCGGCACTGTCTGTCATGGAGTCAAGACTACGGCCCCCGCCGGAAGCGGGGGCCGTGTGGTCAACCAGTGGTCACCACTGCTGTGGTGGCTGCTGCGGGGGTTGCTGTTGTGGGGGCTGGCCGTAGCCGCCGGGCTGTTGCTGCGGGAAACCGCCGGACGGTGGGCCCTGCTGCGGGAAACCGCCGGTGCCCGGCTGCTGGTACTGCTGCTGGCCGGGCTGCTGCTGACCGTAGCCCGGCTGCGGGTACTGGCTCGGCTGCTGCGGGTACTGGCCCGGTTGCTGCTGACCGTAAGGCTGCTGGCCGTAGGGCGACTGCTGCTGCTGCCCGTACGGGTTGCCGCCCGGCTGGCCGAAACCGCCGGCCTGGCCGTAGGCGGCGCCGCGCTGGCCGAGACCGGCGAGCGGGTTCGGCGCGCCCGGCGCGTAGCGGACCTCGTTGAGGAACTCCGGCCGGAAGAAGATCGCGGCCGCGACACCGGCGGCGACGATGCCGGTGATCAGGTAGTACACCAGTTTGCCCGACCCGGTGAACGACACACCGCCCGCGCTCGGCCAGACGATGAGGCCGACGATCGCGGCGACGAGCACCAGTCCCGAACTCACCAGGAACAGCAGCGGCGCCTGGGCGAGCTTGCGCAGGAAAGCCAAGGCCGCGAACGCGATGACACCGAGCGCGCCGACAAGGGTCGCCACGTTGACGGTGATCAGAATGGCCGGCGACGTGAGCGACACATTGGTGGACAGGCCACCGCTGAGGGAACTGAACTGGTCGTACACGGTCGAGTAGTTGCCGAGATCGCCGAACTCGGTCAACGTCATGATCGCGGCGATCAGGGCCATCACAGCCGCGATGCCGAGACCCGTCCACACCATGTACTTGTTGGTGTTCGCCGAACCGGCGACCGCACCGGGGGCGTAGCCGGGGTAGGCGGGCTGCTGCCCGTAACCCGGCTGCTGGCCGTATGCCTGCTGGCCGTAAGCCGGCTGCTGCTGTTGCTGGCCGGGATAGCCGCCGGCGGCCGGGTAGCCGGGCTGGGCGGGGGGCTGGCCGTAACCCGGCGCGGCCGGCTGCTGGCCGTAACCGGGCGCGGGGGGCTGCTGCTGTTGGGCGCCCGGAGTCCAGGCCGGTTGCTGCGGTGCGCCAGGTGCGGGTGGTTGCACGCCGGCACCATACTGGCCGTAGTTGGGATTCTGCTGCCCCGGCTTGACGACCTGCGTCGCATCCGGGGTGCTGCCCAGACCTGGCTGGACAACCTGGGTCGGGCCCGCGTTGGCCAGTGCCGGATCGTCGTTCTGCGGCTGCTGGCCACCACCCTGACCTTGCGGAAGGTCAGGCGGCTGTGGAGAACTCATCGGGTTTCCAACTCCCTAGGCTGCTGCGTCGGTGCGCTACCGGCACACGGGTGGTCACCAACGCTAGACCATCGGCCGGACGGACGCGCAGATACACGCGGGTTCGACACATATCGGCGGTTTCGACGCGGCCGTTCGGGCACCGATCACCGCCCGGCGAGGAAGCCGAGCACGTCCTGCCGGGTGACCACGCCGGCCGGTTTGCCGTCCACGAGGACCATCGCGCCGTCGGCGGCGGACAGCGCGTTCATCGCGACGCTGACCGGCTCACCCGCGCCGATGGTCGGCAGCGGCGGGGACATGTGCCGCTCGACCCGGTCGGAGAGCTGCGCGTGCCCGGTGAACAACGCGTCCAGCAGGTCCCGTTCGATCACCGAGCCGGCCACCTCGGCGGCCATCACCGGAGGTTCGGCGTGTACCACCGGCATCTGCGAGACGCCGAACTCGCGCAGGATCGCCACCGCGTCGCCGACGGTCTCGTTGGGGTGCGTGTGGACGAGCGCCGGCAATGCGCCGTCCTTGCGCCGCAACACATCCCCGACGGTGGCGCCGGACGAGTCCGGCGGCAGGAAACCGTAGGAGGACATCCACTGGTCGTTGAAGACCTTGGAGAGATAGCCGCGGCCGCCGTCCGGCAGGAGAACCACGACCACGTCGTCCGGTCCGAGCCGAGCCGCCAGCCGAAGCGCGGCCGCGGCCGCCATGCCGCAGGAACCGCCGACCAGCAACGCTTCCTCGCGGGCAAGGCGGCGGGTCATGTCGAACGAGTCGGCGTCGGACACCGCGATGATCTCGTCGCAGACGTCCCGGTCGTAGGTGGTCGGCCAGAAGTCCTCGCCGACGCCCTCGACCAGGTACGGCCGGCCGGAACCGCCGGAGTACACCGAGCCGTCCGGGTCGGCGCCGACGATCCGCACCCGGCCGGCGCTGACCTCCTTGAGATAGCGGCCGGTGCCGGTGATGGTGCCGCCGGTGCCGACGCCCGCTATGAAGTGCGTGATCCGGCCCTCGGTCTGCTTCCACAGTTCCGGTCCGGTGCCGTGGTAGTGGCTGGCCGGGTTCTCCG
>DATBCR010000841.1:0-4935 GCA_036270375.1 Pseudonocardiaceae bacterium
GAAACATATCGGGCGATCGGATCGTGGTCGTCGGGAAGATGCGGCGGTGTCCGACGGTTGATACCCGAGGGTGCGTCGTGACGAACTGGACAGGGTGGGTGGTTGTGTGCCGACGCTCGACGAGGTGAGCCGTCGCGACGAGGTGATCGGTGGTTCCGGTGTTCGGCTCGCGGTGCGCACCGCGGGGCCGGCCGGCGGGCCGCCGGTGGTGTTCCTGCACGGCTGGGCCCAGTCCGGCCGCGCCTGGGCCAACCAGCTGACCGGGCCGCTGAGCGGCGAATACCGGCTGGTCGCCGCCGATCTGCGCGGGCACGGCGACTCATCGGTCCCCGCCGACGGCTACGACAGCGCCGACGAGTGGGCCGACGACGTCCGCGCCCTGCTCGACTACGCGGGCCGCCCAGCGGTGCTGGTCGGCTGGTCCTACGGCGGCCTGGTGATCACCGACTACCTACGCCGCCACGGCACCGACGGCGTGGCCGGGCTGGCGCTGGTCGGCGCGATCACCGAGATCGGCCGCGGCCACCCTGGCGGCCGCGTCGGACCGGCCATGCGGGCCGCCCTGCCGGACGCCCTGTCCGACGATCCGGACGTGGCCTGGCCGACGCTGCTCGCCTTCGTCACCGGCATGTCCGATCCCGGCTCTGCCGGACCGGTGGCCACGGCGCTGGCCGAGGACGCGCTGCGCGTACCGGCCGCGGTCCGAAAAGCCCTGTTCGCGCGGGACGTGGACAGCGCGGAAGTGCTTGCCGCCGTTGATGTTCCGACGCTGGTACTGCACGGCAGGCGGGACAAGGTCGTCGATCCGTCGGTCGCCGAGTACACCGCCGGTCTGGTGCCGGGCGCCACGCTGACCTGGTTCGACCGGGTCGGGCACCTCCCCTTCGCGGAGTGTGCGCAGCGGTTCGACACCGCCATCGCCGACCACCTCGACCGGTGTTTCGCCCTGGTCGGGGGGACGGCGTGACGGCGTGCGTGTGTGCCGGCCTGACCAACGACCGTCCGCCTGACAATGGCCGGTTACCCGGCCGGCCCGCCCGGGTCGCGGTGCTGTCGGTGCACACGTCACCGTTGGAGCAGCCGGGCACGGGTGATGCCGGCGGGATGAACGTCTACATCGTGCAGACGGCGCTGCGGATGGCACGGCGGGGCATGGCCGTCGAGATCTTCACAAGGGCCACGTCGTCCGGGCTGCCGCCGGTGGTCGAGCTGGCGCCGGGGGTGACCGTTCGGCACGTGGTGGCCGGGCCGTTCGAGGGACTCGACAAGTCGGACCTGCCGGCACAGCTGTGCGCGTTCACGGCGGCCGTGCTGCGCGCCGAGGCGTTCCACGAACCGGGCTACTACAACGTGGTCCACTCGCACTACTGGCTGTCCGGCCAGGTCGGCTGGCTCGCACGGGAACGCTGGGGCGTGCCGCTCGTGCACACCGCGCACACCCTGGCCAGGGTGAAGAACGCGGCGCTCGCCGACGGCGACACGCCGGAACCGCGCTCGCGGGTGATCGGCGAACAGCAGGTCGTCGACGAGTCGGACCGGCTGGTGGCCAACACGGAGGTCGAGGCGGCGCAACTCGTCAGCCTCTACGACGCCGACCCGGACCGGGTGCTCGTCGTGCCGCCCGGAGTGGATCTCGAACGGTTCACGCCGGCCAGCCGGTCGATGCGGGCGGCCGCAAGAGGAGCGCTGGGCCTGGCGTCGGACGCGGTGGTGCTGTCGTTCGTCGGCCGGATCCAGCCGTTGAAGGCGCCGGACGTCCTGTTGCGGGCGGCGGCCGAGATGGTGGCGCGCGATCCGGGGCTGGCCGCGCGGCTGGTGGTGCTGGTGGTGGGCGGCGAGTCCGGGTCGGGGTTGGCCCAGCCGACGGCCCTGCGGGAACTGGCCGGGCGGCTGGGGATCGCGGGCCTGGTGCGGTTCCTGCCGCCGGTGCCGGCCGACGGGCTCGCACAGGTGTACCGGGCGTCGGACGTGGTCGCGGTGCCGAGTCACAACGAGTCGTTCGGGCTGGTTGCCTTGGAGGCACAGGCATGTGGCACGCCGGTGGTCGCGGCGGCGGTCGGCGGGCTGCCGGTGGCGGTTGCGGACGGCGTGTCGGGGTTGTTGGTGCCTGGGCATGAGCCGGTCCAGTGGGCACATGCGTTGGCGGAGGTGGCTCTGCGGCCCGGGCTGCGGCGACGATTGTCGCGCGGGGCCGTCCGGCATGCCCGGCGGTTCTCCTGGGAGCGCACGACCGACGAGCTGCTGGCAGGCTATGGCCAGGCGGCGTGCGCGTTCCGGACGGCCGTCGGGGAGGTAGCCGTGTGAACGCCGATGACCTTGATGTTGTGATCGCGAATGCCTTGGACGAGCGGGAACTGAAGTACCAGCGCAAGGGTGTGGGCGCGTTCTTCGTGACGCTGCCGGGTGTGAAGAAGCTGGCGACGAACTGCTGGCTCGTGGTGAGCCGGCACGCGTTCGTGATCGAGGCGTTCGTGTGCCGCAAGCCGGACGAGGCGCACGAGCAGGTGTACCGGTTCCTGTTGCGCCGCAACGCGAAGCTCTACGGCGTGCACTACACGATCGACGAAGCGGGCGACATCTACCTGGTCGGCCGCCTCGGCCACGGCGCGATCACCGCCGACGAGCTGGATCGGCTGCTCGGCCAGGTCCTCGAAGCCGCCGACGGTGACTTCAACACGTTGCTGGAACTGGGTTTCGCCACGTCCATCCGGCGCGAGTGGGACTGGCGGGTGACCAGGGGCGAGTCGCTGGCCAACCTCAAGGAGTTCGAGCACCTGATGCGCGCGCCGGCCACGGCTGGCCCGGCGATCAGGGACGAAACGGAATCGTGACCAGCGTCCGTCCAACCTGTTGACGGTTAACTCCCGTCCTCGGCGTGACATCACGCGAGGCGGGAGGCTTCATGCACAGCAGAACAGCCTTGGTTGGCGGCTTATCCGGCGGACTTCTGGTCGGTTGTCTCCTGGTGGCCGGGTGCTCGGCGTCCAACGGCGCGTCGGCGGCCTCCGACGCGGTGCCACGGGCGGCGTCCGGCGGCAGCGCGGTCGGCTCCGGCCAGTCGAACCTGGCGCCCGGCGCGAACAAGGCGCAGGCGCCCGGAACGGCCCCGGCCGCCGGTGGCGCCGGCAAACCACTGGCCAAGATCGATCCCGCGTCGGCCGCCGGACGGCAGGTCATCCGCACGGGGACGATCTCCCTGAGCGTGCCGAACGTGACCGGCACGGCAGCGGATGTACGCCGGATCACCGCCGGCGCCGGCGGCTACAGCAGCTCCGAGGACACCGAGACCGACCACGCCGACTTCACTCTCCAAGTACCCCAGCCGATGCTGGACTCGGCCCTTGACCAGCTCGCCGGGCTCGGCAAGGTGACCAACCGGGGCGAGCAGGCGCAGGACGTCACGGACCAGCTGGTGGACGTGAACAGTCGGGTGGCGTCGCAGCAGGCCAGCGTCGACCGGGTGCGGGCGTTGCTGGCCAAGGCGACGTCGATCGGCGACATCGTGACCATCGAGGGCGAACTGGCCAACCGTGAGGCCGATCTCGAATCGCTTGAGCAGCGGCAGGCCGAGTTGGCCGGGCAGGTCGCGATGTCCACGGTGACGGTGCACCTCGCCCGGTCGGACGCGCCGCCGCCACCCGCGCAGGCCGCGTCGGGCGGGTTCCTCGGTGGGCTTTCGGCCGGGTGGCACTCGTTCGTGGCGGTGGTCGGTGTTGTGCTGGTGGTGTTCGGCGCGGTGCTGCCTTACCTGCTCGGGCTCGGGATCCCGGTGGCGTTGGTGTGGTGGCTGCTGCGCAGGCGGCGGATCAGTCGTCCGGCACCGGTGGTCCATCCGGACGCCGGGTGACGGAGGACTCGCGGAG
This sequence comes from Pseudonocardiaceae bacterium, assembly GCA_036270375.1. Taxonomy (GTDB): domain Bacteria; phylum Actinomycetota; class Actinomycetes; order Mycobacteriales; family Pseudonocardiaceae; genus DATEPR01. The sequence goes on from DATBCR010000841.1 coordinate 3,864, forward strand.
CGTGCTCGACGGGAGGCGAGCGGGGCGGCCCGGGAGGGAGGGGGAGTCGCATACTCGGGCCACCCCGCTTCGGTTGCCCGCCGCTGCGGACACCTGGGTGGGGGGACCCAGGATCCGGGCGGGTGCGGTTCGACGGGGAGGCGAACCGCTGTCGCGCCCTCCGGCGGATCGGGGAGTGCGTGGGATCCGATCCGGGAGAGCGTTGTCAACTTGTCAGATGCATCCGCGTATCACAAGGGCGGCCGTTACTACATCCCGGTAAAAGTGGTGACTTTCTTATAACGATTTGATAACCGAGATGCCGTTTGGAGTAGTCATACGTGGCGATGATCACCTCAGATAACTCGATCGGCGGACAACCTGTCGAGTGACCCGCCCGGTCGCGTCCCGCATCCTGAGCCTGGCAGGCTTGGCCGCATGGCTGCTGTGGGAACGCTGGTGCTGCTCCGCCACGGTGAGAGCGTCTGGAACGCCGAGAACCTGTTCACCGGTTGGGTGGACGTACCGCTGTCGGACAAGGGCACGGCAGAGGCGGTGCGCGGCGGCGAACTGCTCGCCGAGGCCGGCCTGCTGCCGGACGTCGTGCACACGTCGGTGCTGCGGCGCGCGATCGCCACGGCGAACCTGGCCCTGGACCGCTGCGACCGGCACTGGATCCCGGTCCGCCGCGACTGGCGCCTCAACGAGCGGCATTACGGTGCGCTGCAAGGAAAGAACAAGAAGCAGACGCTCCAGCAGTACGGCGAGGACCAGTTCATGCTGTGGCGCCGCTCCTACGACAGCCCACCACCGCCGATCGCCCCCGACGACGAGTTCAGCCAGCATGGCGACCCGCGCTACGCGTCCCTCTGCGCCGACATGCCGCGCACGGAATGCCTGGCCGAGGTGGTCGCCCGGCTGCTGCCGTACTGGGGGTCGGCCATCGTGCCGGACCTGCGCTCGGGTGCCACGGTGCTGCTCGCCGCGCACGGCAACTCGATGCGCGCCCTGGTCAAGCACCTGGATGACGTCTCGGACGCGGCCATCGCCGGCCTGAACATCCCGACCGGCGTCCCCTTGCGCTACGACCTTG
>DATBCR010000842.1:0-8883 GCA_036270375.1 Pseudonocardiaceae bacterium
GTTGATCAACATCTCCCGGTCGAACACCAGCAGGTCCGGCTTGCTGTGCCGGGTCTTGTGCCACCAGCTGTCGAAATGCCGTGCGGACACCACATCCGGGCCGACCCGCGCGTCGTAGAAGTCGAACAGCGTCTCGTCGTCGACCAGGATGTCGCGGCGCCGTGCGCGGTTCTCCAACTCGGCCACCTCGGTGAGCATGGCTCGGTTGCGGTGGAAGAACTTGTGGTGCGTCTGCCAGTCGCCGTCGACGAGTGCGTGCCGGATGAACAGTTCCCGGCACAGTTCCGGCTCGATCCGGCCGTAGTTCACCGTGCGGGCCGCCACGATCGGGATGCCGTACAGGGTCACCTTCTCGGTCGCCATGACCGCGCCTTTGGCCTGCTCCCAACGGGGTTCGCCGTAGGTGCGCCGAACGAGGTGCGCGGCCAGCCGTTCCACCCACTCCGGTTCGATCCTGGCCACCATCCGGCCCCACAGCCGGGACGTCTCCACCAGTTCGGCCGCCATCACCCAGCGCGGTGGCTTCTTGAACAGCGCGGAACCAGGGAACACGGCGAACTTCGCGTTGCGGGCACCGAGATACTCGTTGCGCGGCCCCTCTTTCAGGCCGATGTGTGACAGCAGGCCGGCCAGCAGCGCCGTGTGGACCTGGTCCGGTTCGGCCGGCTCCTCGTTCACAGTGAGACCGAGATCGCGGGCGATCTGGCGTAGCTGGCCGTGCAGGTCCTGCCATTCGCGGACCCGAAGGTAGTTCAGGAACTCGGCCCGGCACAGCTTGCGGAACCGGTTGCTGGACAGCTGTTTCTGTTGCTCCCGAAGGTACTGCCACAGGTTCAGGTAGCTGACGAAGTCGGAGTCCTGGTCAGCGAATCGGGCGTGTTGTTGCCGTGCGGCCTGTTCCGCGTCTGTCGGTCGTTCTCGTGGGTCCTGAATGGACAGTGCGGCCGCGACGACGAGCACTTCGCGCATGCTGCCGTTGCGGTCGGCCTCGACCACCATTCGGGCCAGGCGCGGATCGATCGGCAGGCGGGCCAACTGCCGGCCGACATCCGTCAGCCGCTTGCGTTCGTCCTTCGCGTCCGGGTCCAGTGCGCCGAGTTCCTGGAGGAGCTGCACGCCGTCGGCGATGTTGCGGCGGTCTGGTGGGTCGATGAACGGGAACGCGGCCAGGTCACCGAGGCCGAGCGCGGTCATCTGCAGGATGACCGACGCCAGGTTGGTGCGCAGGATCTCCGGGTCGGTGAACTCGGGCCGGGCATAAAAGTCGTCTTCCGCGTACAGCCGGATACACACGCCGTCGGACGTGCGCCCGCACCTGCCGGAGCGCTGGTTCGCGGACGCCTGCGACACCGGTTCGATCGGCAGCCGTTGCACCTTCAACCGGTGGCTGTAGCGGGAGATCCGGGCGGTGCCGGCGTCGATCACGTACCGGATGCCGGGCACCGTCAGGGATGTCTCGGCGACGTTGGTGGCGAGCACGATCCGGCGGCCGGTGTGCGGCTGGAACACCTTGTACTGGTCGGCCGAGGACAGCCGCGCGTACAGCGGCGTGATCTCCGTGTTGCGCAGTTCGAGTTTCGCCAAGGCGTCCACGGTGTCCCGGATTTCCCGTTCACCGCTGCAGAACACCAGGATGTCGCCGTTGCCGATGGTGCCAAGTTCGCCGACGGCGTCGCAGATGGCCTGGATCTGGTCGCGGTCCGGGTCGGCCTCCGGGTCGTCGGGATCGATGATCGGCCGGTACCGGATCTCCACCGGGTACGTGCGGCCGGACACCTCGACCACCGGCGCCGGCACGCCCGCCGTGTCGAAGTGTCGCGCGAAGCGGTCCGGGTCGATGGTCGCGGACGTGATGACGACCTTGAGATCGGGGCGCCGGGGGAGCAGTTCCTTGAGGTAGCCCAGGATGAAGTCGATGTTCAGGCTGCGTTCGTGTGCCTCGTCGATGATCAGCGTGTCGTACGCGCTCAACGTCCGGTCGCGCTGGATCTCCGCCAGCAGGATGCCGTCGGTCATCAGTTTCACGACGGTGTCGTCGCTGACCTGGTCGGTGAAGCGGACCGTGTAGCCGACGGCCGCGCCGAGCGTCGTGCCCAGTTCTTCGGCGATGCGTTCGGCGACCGTGCGGGCGGCCAGCCTGCGGGGCTGCGTGTGGCCGATCAGGCCGCGCACGCCGCGGCCCAGTTCGAGGCAGATCTTGGGCAGCTGGGTGGTTTTGCCCGAGCCGGTCTCACCGGCCACGATCACCACCTGGTGGTCCCGGATGGCGGCGAGGATGTCGTCCTTGCGCTGGCTGACCGGCAGTTCCGGCGGGTACGTGATCTTCGGCACGCTTTCCCGGCGACGTTGCAGCCGGGTGTGCGCGGTCTCGATGTCGGCCGCGATCTCGTCGATGATCCGCTGCCGTGCCTTGGCATCCCGGACTTTCCGGATGCCCTCCAGCCGGCGACCGAGGCGCCGCTCGTCGGCGACCGTCAGGCCGGACAGGCGTGCGGCCAGGTCGGCCGGGGACGTGGTTACCGGAGAAGTGGACATACGAGCTCAACTGTAGGCAACGACCACCCGAGCCCGCACATCGTTATCCACAGGCCGGCCCTATCCGCCGGAAGCCGGACCGTTCAGCTGGTTGACGATCTGGTCCTGTGCGTCGGCATAACGCGCGCGAATGGCCGGGACCGGCTCGGCGTCGAACAGTTCAGTTTTGCCGGTGTCCCATTCCGGTGGTTTGGGGTCGCCGGACAATACCCAGGCGGCTTGGCGGGCCGCGCCGTCGGCGACGTATTCGCCTGGTGGGGGTACCAGAACGGGGTGGCCGAGCACGGCGGGCGCGATTCGACGGACGGCCTCGGCGCGGGCGCCGCCGCCGACCAGGAGCACTCGTTCGACCGGGATTCCTTGCCGGGTCAGCGCGTCCAGGCCGTCGGCGAGGCCGCATAACATGCCTTCGACCGCCGCCCGTGCCAGGTTGGCCTGGGTCGTGTTGGCCAGGGTCATGCCGTGCACGGCGCCGGTCGCGGTGGGGCGGGATGGGGTTCGTTCGCCCTGCAGGTACGGCACCATGACCAGGCCTTCTGCGCCCGGTTCTGCGGTAAGGGCGAGCCGGCTCAGCGTGTCGACGTCCACACCGAGCATGCGCGCCGTCGACGTCAGGACCCGCGCGGCGTTCAGCGTGCACACCAGGGGCAGGAAACCGCCTGCCGCGTCGGCGAAACCGGCGATGATGCCGGTCGGGTCGGCGACCGGTGTGGTGGCGACCGCGAAGACGGTGCCGGACGTGCCGATCGATACCACGACATCACCCGTGTGGGCGGCCACGCCGAGGGCGGACGCCGCGTTGTCACCGGCGCCCGGGCCGAGCAGGACGCCGGACGGGGTGTGGCCGGCCGCCTCGGTCGGGCCGAGCACGTCCGGGACGGTCGCGTCGTGGCCGAGCGCGGTGCGCAGCAGGTCCGGGCGGTACGTACCGGCGGCCGGGGACCAGTAGCCGGTGCCGCTGGCATCGCTCCGGTCGGTGGTCAGCCGGGTCGAACCACCGAGCCGCCACGTCAGCCAGTCGTGCGGCAGGGCAACGGTTTCCGTACGGGCGGCGAGGGACGGCTCGTGGTCGGCCAGCCAGCGCAGTTTGGTCACCGTGAACGACGCCAGTGGCACGCTGCCGACGGCGTCCGCCCAGAATGCCGCGCTGTGCTCGGAAACCAGGTCGGTCGCGGCGTCGGCGGACCGCATGTCGTTCCACAGCAACGCGGGCCGCACGACGTGACCGTCCTCGTCAAGGCACACCATGCCGTGCTGCTGCCCGCCGACGGACAGCGCGGCCACATCGGTCAGCCCGCCCGCTTGGTCCACAGCCGATCGCAACGCCGTCCACCACGCGTCCGGGTGCACCTCGGTACCGTCCGGGTGCGGAGCTTGTCCGGACCGGACCAACTCGCCCGTTTCCGCGTCCCGCACCACAACTTTGCAGGACTGGGTACTTGAATCAACCCCAGCCACCAACGTCATCGGGCGCCCATCAGGTGTTCCAGCGCGAGCTGGTTGAGCGCCACGAAACCGTAGCCGCGCTCGGCCGCCTTGTCGGCGTCGAAGTCCTCGAACGCCGACCGATCGGCGAGCAGGTCCGTCAGCGTCTCGCCCTCGTTCAGCGTGGGCACGGCCAACTCGGGCACCCTGGCCGCACGCATCGCCTCGACCACGCGCGGGTCGGCGCGGAACGCCTGTGCGCGTTCGCGCAGCAGCAGATACGTGCGCATGTTGGCGGCGGCGCTGGCCCACACACCGGTGATGTCCTCGGTGCGCGCCGGTTTGTAGTCGAAGTGACGCGGGCCGTCGTAGCCGCCGTTCTCCAGCAGGTCCACCAGGAAGAACGCGTTGAGTATGTCGCCGTGGCCGAACACCAGGTCCTGGTCGAACTTGGGGCCGCGCTGGCCGTTGAGGTCGATGTGGAACAGCTTCCCCTGCCACAGCGCCTGACTGATGGCGTGCACGAAGTTCAGCCCGGCCATCTGCTCGTGCCCGACCTCCGGGTTCACACCGACGATGTCGCGGTGTTCCAGTGTCGAGATGAACGCGAGCGCGTGGCCGACGGTGGGCAGCAGGATGTCGCCGCGCGGCTCGTTCGGCTTGGGCTCCAACGCGAACCGCATGATGTAGCCCTGGTCGACCACGTACTGGGCGAGCGTGTCGACGGCCTCCCGGTAGCGGTCCAGCGCGGCCCGGACGTCCTTGGCGGCATCGCTTTCCGAGCCTTCGCGGCCGCCCCACATCACGTACGTCCGCGCGCCGAGCGACGCCGCCAGGTCGATGTTGCGCAGCACCTTGCGCAGTGCGAACCGGCGGACCGCGCGATCGTTGCTCGTGAAGGCGCCGTCGCGGAACACGGGGTGGAGGAACAGGTTCGTGGTCGCCATCGGCACGACGATGCCGGTGGCCTCCAGCGCCGAGCGGAACCGGGCGATGTGCCGGTCGCGGGTGGCGTCGTCGCTGCCGAACGGGATCAGGTCGTCGTCGTGGAAGGACACGCCCCACGCGCCGAGTTCGGCCAGCCGGTGCACGGTCTCCACCGGGTCGAGCGCCGGTCGGGTCGGGTCGCCGAACGGGTCCATGGCCCGCCAGCCGACGGTCCACAGTCCGAAGCTGAACTGGTCGGCGCGGGTCGGTTCGGCGGTCACGGGATCTCCACTCGGGTCGGCTATTAGTTCAATGACTGAACATATACAGGGTACCGTGGCGCGTCAAGGATTTCGTACAGCCGTCGAACTATTAGGATCTGAAGGATGACGGACCCGTCGCCGGCCGGCCAGCACACCCTGCGTCGCCACAACTCCGCGCTGGTGCTGCGAACCGTGCTTGAGCGCCCAGGCATCTCTCGCGCGACGATCGCGGCGCATACCGGGTTGGCCAAGGCCACCGTGTCCAGCCTGGTGGACCGGCTGATCGCGGCGGATCTGGTGGCCGAGACCGGCTTGGTGTCCCGGCCGGGGCGGGGCAGGCGCAGCACCGGGCTGGCGCCGTCGACCACCGGGCCGCACGGGCTCGGCGTGGAGATCGGCGTCGACTACCTGGCCACCTGCCTCGTCGACCTGACGGGACATCCGCACGACCACCGGATCCGCACCGGCGACAACCGCACCCGCCCGGCGGTCCGGGTGCTGGCCGCGGCGGTACGGGCGATCAACGCCGCGCTGCGCGACGCGCGGACCCGCGGCGTGTCGGTTGGCGGCATCGGGATCGCGGTGCCCGGACTGGTCGAGTCGGGCACCGGCATGCTCCGGCTGGCACCGAATCTGGGCTGGCGGGACGTGGACGTCGTGACCGCTGTGCGCGACCGGATCGACCCGCCGACGCTGCCGGTGCTGCTCGGCAACGAGGCGGACTTCGCGGCGGCGGCCGAACTCGGCGGCCCGACGTCCGGCGGGCCGCGTGATTTCGTTCTGGTGTCCGGGGAAATCGGCATCGGCGCCGGCCTGGTTGTGGACGGCCGGCCGTTTCCCGGGGTACGCGGTTTCAGCGGCGAGATCGGGCACCTGACCGTCGATCCGGCCGGCCCGGAGTGCGCCTGCGGGTCACGTGGCTGCCTGGAACGCCTTGCGGGCCTGGACTGGATCATGCGGGCGGCGGATGTCTGGGCCGGATCGGGCGACCGTCCGCCGGCCGAGATGCTTGCCGAGCTGATCCGGCGGCTCACCGAGATGGACCCGGTCGCGGTGGCCGCCGTGCACGCCGCCGGCCGGTGGCTGGGTATCGCGCTGGCGTCCGTGGTCAACGTGGTCGACGTGCCGTGTGTCGTGCTCGGCGGGAGTTACGCGGAACTGGCGCCGTGGCTGCGCGACGCGATGGCGGCGCAACTGGACCGGCGGGTGGTCAGCGCGGTGTGGTCGCCCGTCCGGATCATCAGCTCAACACTCGGTGCCACCGCCGCCGTGCTTGGCGCTGGAGCGGCGCCGATCCAGGCGATCATCGCCGACCCGGACGCCTACCTGGCCCCGTCGGCGTGAGAAGGGTTCAGTCGCGCAGGAACCAGGCGTACCAGTCCCGGCTGGACGGCGAGATGTAGTGCGCCGTCGAGGGCCCCTGGGTCGGGTAGAGGTGGTAGCCGAGCGGCTCCTGGCCACCGGGCCTCGTGTGGTAGTAGACGCCGGTGATCCACGCCGGGTTGATGTCCAACTCCATGCCGCGCACCACACCCGCGTCCTGCAGGATCCGGCCGAGCGTGCACACCGACAGCGCGGGCCCACCGACGTAGACCTCGGCACCGTCCGCGGTCACGCCGAATGCCGAGCGGTCGACGAAGGCGCGGTTGCCGATCGTGCTGCCCCACTGGGCGTTCCCGCCGGACAGACACGTGGGGTTGACCTTTCCGTTGTCCACCAACATGGTCAGGTTCTGCCGGACGCTGACCACGGTCGGATCCATCCGCACCTCGTTGTTCCACGACCCGACCGTCGCGGTGCCGTCGGTGCGCAGCACGAGGCTGGCCGCGTTGTCCTGCAACGGGTACGCGCTGTGCCCCTCGCTGAAGTAGCCGCCGTGGCTGCCGTCCTTGGAGAGCCGGAAACCGGCGTTGAACGCGGCGGCCACGTTCGCGTACTCCGGCTTCGTCAGTGCGGACGACGCCTGCCACGAACCGCCGGGATCCATGGTGCCCGGCCGAAGCTGGCCGCGCACCATGGTCGGGTCGATCCACAGCACGCCGGCCAGATACGACGTGTGCTGGTCGTCCGGCCGGATCTGGGCGACCCGGACCGCGGCCTGGCCGTTGGCGTTGGCGACCACGGTCTGCCACTGGCCCTCGCCGGGCAGCGCGCTACCGAGCGCCAACGGCGTGAGCGGCGCGGGCACCGGCGTGCCACCCGGCACGGCACCGGAGCCGCCGGTCCTTCCTGAAGATTTGGGGGTTGTCGGCGATGTCGATGGGGCGCGCGGCACGCCGCCGGGGACCGCGATGCCACCGGCCGGTGCGCCGCCGACCTTCGGCACATTGTGCTGGTACTGCTGCTGTTCCAGCCAGACGACCAGGTCGCCCATGTTGTGGTCGCGGGCCCACTCGGCGAGCCGCGCGGACGTCGAGTCCGTGCCGGGCGCCGTCAGCGCGTTGAGCACCGAGACGCCCGCGACGACCAGGAACACCACCAGCCCGAGCAGGAACAGGCGACGGACCGGTTTGGCCAGCGGATGATGCGGCCGATCGAGCACCTGCGTCGCGTACGGATAGAACCCGCCCGGCCGGTCGATGGTCGCGACGGCGGTCCGTGCGGCGATGTCGGTCGCCTCCGCCGCCGGTTTCCCCTCCGCCTGCTCATCATGCAGCCCGTGCCACTTCACCGCGTCCGCCTCCGACCCGACCACCCTTTGCCAGGTAGACGCGCGGTGGCGCCCACCCGTTGCCCTGACCGTAGGGGAGCGGACGTCACACTGGTGTTCACGCTGGTCGCAGGCTGTACATCCACCCGTGTGGCCCTGCTCACGCGAAATTCCGCCGCGCGATCCGCCAAGGTCCCAGGCTGGCCGATGGATGTTTCGTACACTTAACGATTCAGCAGTGTTTCTCGATGCCACCGGGCGGGCCGCGGTCGATATGACGGGCTCGCCGGCCACCAGGCGTGATAATCACTGGGCTACGGCGCCGGTAGAGGAGGAGCACCAGTGCGCAGGACATCGCCGGACGGCGGGGTCGCCAACACCACCGCCGTGGTGCGCATCATGAACGAGCGCGCGGTCTACTAGCAGACCCGGCAGCTCGGCCCGGTGTCCGCCTCCCAACTGGTCAGCGCGACCGGACTGTCCAAGCCGACCATCGGTCTCGCCCTCGGCGGCCTTGAGCGGGCTGGTCTGGTGCGGCACGTCGGGCACCGGGTCGGCCAGGTCGGGCGGGCGCCCCGGCTCTACGAGATCCGTCCGGAGGCCGGCTGGGCGCTGGCCATCGACGTCGGCGCGTCCTGGATCCGGGCGGCGGTCGCGGACCTGTCCGGCCGGGTGGCGGTCCGGCACGAGGAGCGGGTCCGGGCCCGCACCGCGGCCGCGCTGATCCGCCAGGTCGGCGACGTCGCCCAGGCGGTGCCGGCCAAGGCCGGGCTGACGTACGACGACATCACGCACACCGTGCTTGGCATCCCCGGCGTGTACGAGCCCGAGTCCGGCCGGATCTCGGCCGCGCCGAACCTGCCCGGCCTCGACCGCCCCGGCTCGGTGGAGGCGTTGCGGGGCAAGCTCGGCGAGCGGTTCTCCATCGACAACGACGTCAATCTGGCCACCGTGGCCGAACAGGCCTACGGCCTCGGCACATCCGTGCGCAACTTCGTGTTCGTGTCGGTCGGCACCGGTATCGGCATGGGTGTGGTGATCGACGGCCGCCTCTACCGGGGGTCACACGGACGGGCGGGGGAG
>DATBCR010000843.1:0-2860 GCA_036270375.1 Pseudonocardiaceae bacterium
GTGCGGCTGACCAGCGCGGCCCAGCCGCTGTACGGCAGCACCTGCATCCCGCACCCCGTGTAACCGTTCCCGCACGTGGTCAGGTGCGGACGCCACCGCACCTGACCACCCACCCACCAATCGTTCGGGGCCGCATGACCATCGGGAACGACGACCTTGACCGCGCGGTTCTCCTGCACCCGCTGACCTACCTCGCCGACGGTGACGAGGTGACGGTCGGCCGGCGGGACATCGACTCCTACGCCGTACTCCCAGCGGACGGCGCCGCGCTGATCCGACGGCTGGCGGACGGGTTGACGCCGCGCGAGGCGGTCGACTGGTACCGGGAGACCTACGGGGAACAGGTCGACATACTCGACATGCTTGGTGCCCTCGACGAACTCGGTTTCGTGCAGACCCCGGGCGAAACCGATGCGGCGACGGCCGAGCCGGTGCGGTGGCAGCGGCTCGGCCGTTCGTTGTTCTCGGTGCCGGCGTGGTTCTGCTACGGGCTGCTGACCGTCGTCGCGTTCGTCGTGATGATTCGTACGCCCGATCTCGTGCCGCATTACCGGAACCTGTTCTTCACCAGTTCCTTCACCATGATCGAGTTGGTCACGTTCCTCGGGCAGTTCCCGTTGTTGCTGGTGCACGAGGGATTCCACGCACTGGCCGGGCGTCGGCTCGGACTGCGCTCCCGGTTGTCGATCGGGCGCCGGCTGTATTTCATCGTATTGGAGACATCGCTCGACGGGCTGGTGACGGTGCCCCGGCGGCAACGGATCCTGCCGATTCTGGCGGGGATGCTGGCCGATGTGCTGGTGATGGCGGTGCTCATTCTCGCCGCCGATGTCACAAGGGCGGGCGACGGCACGTTGTCGCTGTTCGGCCGGCTGTGCCTTGCGTTGAGTTACGGGACGCTGTTGCGGTTGATCTGGCAGTTCTATTTCTATCTGCGCACCGACCTGTTCATTCTCCTGACCACGGCGTTGGGTTGCGTCGACCTGCACACGGTGGCGAAAGGTGTGCTGAGCAACGGGTTCCGCCGGTTGACCGGCCGGCCCGTTATCGACGACTCGCACTGGCATCCGACCGACCGGCGGGTGGCCCGGTGGTACGCCTGGTTCATGTTCGCCGGGTACGCGACGACGATCGGCACGTTCGTGATCGTCGTGCTGCCGATCGCCTATCGGTTCCTCACCGGTGTGCTCGGCCGGTTCTTCGCGCACGGCAACACGTTCGGCGGCCTGCTGGACTCGGGCCTTTTTCTCGTGCTGAACCTGGCGCAGATCGTGGTGATCGCCGCGATGACCATTCGGGACCGCCGCCGCCGGTCCACGACGACACAGTTCCAACACGTTGTGGGATAAGGGAGAAACCATGGTCGGACACCGTTGGCTGCTGGCGTCGCACCGCGCGGGACGCGGCGCCGCCCGGTCCGCGCTGGCACTGCCGCCGGTGCTGGCTGTCGTGGACGCCGACCGGCGGCTGCGCGGCCCGTACACCGCGGTCGGTGCCCTGCTGCGCGCGATCGTGCCGGACGCGCTGGCCACGGTGCCCGAGCTCGTGATCCGGCACAATGTGGAAATCCTCGCCACCACACCGGAACTGCGCCGGACCGTGCCGGCCACCCGGGACACGCTGACGTCGCTCGCGGTGCCCGAGGAACGCACCCGGTTCTACTCGCGCCTGCGCACCCTGCGGATCACGCACGGCCTGATCGAGTTCCTCGTCGACTACCTGCGCGTTGCCGATCGCGGCGTGCGCACGCTGGTCGTGGACAATGCGCACGAGGCCGACCCGACCGACCGCGAGTTCGTCGCCGTCCTGCTCCGGCGGATGGATTCCGCGCTGCTGACGGTCGTGGTCACCACCGGCACCGAGCCGCTCGTCGATCCGCCAGGGCCGATCGCGGTACCGCTGGCGCCCGCGCTGATGCGGTACTGCGAACGGATCGACGCCGGCGACCCGCACACGCCCGCGTACACCTCCGGGCTCGCACAGGCCTATGTGGACAGTGACGGCACCTGCGACGACGCGGCGGATGTCGAGGCGTACCAACGATTGTCGGCCGAGGTTCGGGCACGGTTGCGCGACGACCGCGCTGCCGTGCTGACCGCGCGGGACGAGCCGTCGCTGCTGATCGGGGCCGTGCCGTACCACCGTGAGCACGGCAGCGACCCGGCCGCCGGCCCTCGGGCGCTGCATCACGCGCAGGACTGGTGCATGGATCATGGCTACTATCACGCGGTTGTCGATCTCGGCCTGCGCGGTCTCGCCCTGACCGACGAGGACACCGATGTCGACGAGTGGTGGGCGTTCACGACGAGAATGACGACCGCGCTCGCCGCGCTAGGCCGGCCGGACGAGGCGTTGGCGCTGTACGACGAGGTGCGCACCAGGACAACGGCGGCGGGCGTGCATATGCAGGCCGCGTATGCCACCGCGATGCTGTACACCCGGCAGTTCGAGGGAGACCGGCGCGACCACCAGCGTGCCCGCGCGTGGATCAACCAGGCCGTCGGCATCGCCAGCATCCTGCCCGACGCGAAACAGCGCGCGTTCAACACCGCGTTCAACCGCAACGGGTTGGCGCTCATCGAGTTCCACCAGGGCAAGCCGGATGCGGCGCTGAGCCTGCTCGACGAGTGCATCGCGGACCTGGCGAAGGCACTCGCACCTGGCGAGCAGGTGTTGCACCGGTCCGTGCTGCGGTACAACCGGGCGCAGGTGTACGCGGCGCTCGGGCGGCTGGCGGACGCCGTCGAGGACTACTCGGCGGTGATCGAGCAGGACCCGAACTACGCCGAGTACTACTTCGACCGCGCCGCCATCTACCGCCGGCTCGGCCGGCACGCGGAGGCGCGTGCGGACTACGACC
>DATBCR010000844.1:0-4886 GCA_036270375.1 Pseudonocardiaceae bacterium
ACCGCGACCGCGCCGACTACGTCGGGCAGCACCTGTTCGGCATGGTCACCGGCTTGCACCACCACCACGCGGCCGAGGACGAGTTGCTGTGGCCGATCCTGCTGGACCGGGTGCGCCCGCACGCCGCACTCGTGCATCGCATGGAGGCGCAGCACAAGCGGCTGTCGGTGCACATCGACCGGATCAACGAACTGCTGCCCGGCTGGCGCCTCACCGCGGACTCCGTCACCGGACGTGAGCTGGCCGCGGAGTTCGCGGCGGCGTCGGCCGCGCTGAACGAGCACCTCGACGAGGAGGAGAACGAGATCCTGCCGCTGGTGTCGGAGCACATCACGCCGGCCGAGTGGCAGGCGCTCGGCGACCGGGGCATGGAAGGCCTGCCCAAGAACAACACGGCGTTCATCTTCCTCGGCCTGCTGCTGCGCGACGCGAACGAGCAGGAACGCAGGGCATTCCTGCGCCTGCCACCCGCGCCGATCCGCTGGGCGTGGTTCCTGTTCGGACAGCGGATCTACCGGCGCGCCTACGCCCGCCTGTACGACCCGGTGACCAGTCAGCGGTAAGCGATCGTTCAGTCCCAGCAGAACACGCCGAGGGGGAGGTCCGCAGGCTCTCGGGGGGCGGGGGTCGGTGTCGCCGCCTTGGCGTGGCTGGGCAGGGCGGGTGCTGGGCGACGTCGTGTCGGGTTCGTGGTCGTGCACGTTCGGGTCGCACTGCTGGGCATCGTGGGCTTTCCTTTCGTGTCAACGGTTGTGGGCATCAGATCCATCCCCTGCGGACGGCGAGCACGCCGGCTTCGAAACGGCTTCTTGCGGACAGGCGCCGCATCAGGCCGGCCATCCGGCGGCGGACCTGGCGTTCCGAGATGCCGAACTCGCGGGCCGCTGCCTCGTCCGTCGTGCCGGATGCCAGCAGTGCCAACAAATCTCGGTCGTCGTCGGTCAGTTCGCCGTCGGATGGGTCGGAGTCGGGGGCCAGTTCCGCCGTGCCGGACCACATCAGGTGAAACAGGCGTACGAAACCGTCCAGTAGGCCCGGTTGGCGCACGATCAGCGCACCGGCATCACGACTGGCCGGGTCGGCCGGCACCACCGCGACCCGCTCGTCCATGATGATCAACCGTTGCAGTGGGGTGGCGCTGAGGCGGATCCGGACGCCTTCCGCCGCGGCATCGGACAACTGGGCGCGGCGGCGTTCGTCCGCCAGCACCCGATTGTCGTAGATGACCCGGATGTCTAGACCACGCCGCAGGCTGCGCAGCTCAAGCGGGCGACCCGCGGCGGCGGACTCGGCGCTCGGCCGGTCGGTCGGCTGGACCGAGTAGACACTGGTGCTGGTGAAGAACGACAACTCGTCCAGCCGAGCGCGTACCTGGTCGAGATCGGACACCACCTCGATCCCACACTCAGACGAAGTGGACGAACCGGCCGGGGCGCCCAGACCCCTGCGGTGCGCCGCGATCAGGGCGTCGAACTCGGCCCTCGTCTCAGCGGTACGGCGGCGACGCTCGAACAGGTCGTCCTGCACCCGCTCGACCAGTTGGGCCAACGCGACCGACGGGTCACGAACCGCGACCCCACACGCCAATGACGGCTCCGGCCGCACGACGTCCAAGTCGATCAGACCGGCGAGGCACGCGTCCAGTTCGTCATCCGTCACCCCGAACCGGGTCGCGAGCGCGGCCGCATCGCACGTCGGGTTCGCCAGCAGCGTGCGGTAGACCTGCTCCTGCAGTGTGCTGAAGCCCAGGTCCGGCAACGCCATCGTGCTCTCCACGGCTCGGTCGACGAGGAAACGCACGGAGCGTCGCGCGGCCGGACGACCCCCACATCGGTAATTCGCGCCCGGATTCACACCGTGCCCGCGCGATCACAGCCTGCTCTACACGCCTAGAACCGCCCAGTCAACGCAATCTGGGGGGCAACTACCCATATCCGTGCGAACGATCACATGAAAAGCTTGACGGGTGCACACTGTGCCGCCAAGGGCCGTGCCGCGAGGCATCGATGTCCGCCCGTCCTGGTGGGCGGGTGGTCTGGCGTTGGCCGAGCGGCTCCCTGTGCACCGGACCGACGCCGGCGAGCCGGCGGAAGCGAAGCGGCGACTCACGCAATGGCTCGACGGAAACGCCGGTATGGCGGCCCGGCTGACCGACTTCGGCCTCGACAGCGCGGACCTGCTCGACCTGCTCGCCGAACCGGTGGACGCGCTGGCGGCACGGACGTCGAAACCGGCGTGGGCGACGATGCTGGACCGGGTACTGACGGCCGACGGCTCCGGTTTCGACGGCACGACACCACAATCACCGGTACCGGGACACGTCGGCGACGCCACGATGCTGCTGCCCGCACTGGCGCCGTTCCTCGCCGCGGCCGGCGACCGGATCCAGCACGACACGGCGGACGTGGACCTGCCCGCGGTCCGTGCCGCCGTGCTCGACCACCTCGGCCGACGCCTGACCCGGCTCGCCGCGCGCACCCTGGTGGTGGAACTGGCGGACGCCCGCTCGGCCGGTCGGCTGTCCGGCGCGGACGGCACGGACCGGTTCGCCGATTTCCTGCGCCAGGTCGCCGGCCCGGAACGTCTCGCCCTGTTGAGCGGATATCCGGTGCTGGCAAGGCTGCTTGCCCAGGCGAGCCACAACGCGGTCGCGGCCGGGGTCGAACTGCTCGACCGGTTCGAAGCCGACCGCGCCACGATCGTGGACACCCTGCTTGACGGGCGTGATCCCGGCCGGCTCGTGTCCGTCGAACTGGGCGCGGGGGACGGCCACCAGGGCGGCCGGTCGGTGGCCGTGCTGCGGTTCGCGGACGGCGCCTCGGTCGTCTACAAGCCGCGATCCCTTGCCCTGCAAGCACATTTCGCCGATCTGGTGGCCTGGCTGAATGGCAGGGTGCATGGTCTGGACCTGCGCGCGGTGCGCACGCTGCCGATGGCAGGCTACGGCTGGCTCGAGCACATCGAGCACCGCCCGTGCGCCGAACTGTCCGATGTGGACCTGTTCTACCACCGGCAGGGCGCGCTGCTCGCCCTGCTGTATGCCGTTGACGGCACGGACTTCCACCACGAGAACCTGATCGCGTGCGCCGACCAGCCGGTGCTGGTGGACGTGGAGACCCTGTTCCACCCGACGCTGCCCCCGGTGCCGGCGACCGGCCCGGACCCGGCGATCCGCGCCCTGACCACGTCGGTCGGCCGGACCGCGCTGCTGCCGACGATGCTGCTCGGCGAGCACGGCGCGCTGGACATCTCCGGGGTCGGCGGCGGCCAGGACGGGATGTACCCGGCGGACGTGGTGCGGTGGCTGGACCCGGGCACCGACCGGATGCGCCTGGTGCGCCGTCCGGCCGAGTTCACCGGCGGCACGAACCGGCCCAAGCTGCCCGGTCACGACCTCGATCCCGCGGCGCACGAACTGGCGCTGCTGGCCGGTTTCCGGGACGCCTACGACGCGATCGTGGCGCACCGGGCGGACCTGCTCGCGCCGGACGGCCCACTGGTCGGCTGCGCCGGCGACGACATCCGGATCATCGCCCGGCACACCGCCGGCTACCTGGAGCTGATGGACGAGTCGACGCACCCGGACCTGTTGCGGGACGGACTGGACCGGGAACCGACGTTCGACGTGCTGTGGACGGACGCACCGGACGACGTGCGCCGGCGCTTGGTGCCGTACGAGCTGGCCGACATGTGGGCCGGTGACGTGCCGTTGTTCACCACCCGCCCGGGCAGCACCGACGTGTGGACGTCGGACGGTCAGCGGCTGGCCGACGTGCTCCCGACATCCGGGCTCGCCGCGGTCACGGCGAAACTGGCGCGCCTCGGCGACGTGGACCGGCACGACCAGGACTGGCTGATCAGCGCGACCCTGGCCAGCCGCGAACGCACCGTCGAGCACCGCAGCGGGATCACCGTGCCGGCACCGGTCCGCGCCACTCCCCCGGACCCGCAGCGGTTGCTGACGCTGGCCTGCGAACTGGCGGACGACCTGGTCGCGCGTGCCGTCCACGACGACGACCGGGCGAACTGGCTCGGCCTGGAACTGGTGGACGGCAAGCACTGGACGGTGCTGCCGATGGGCGCGGGCCTCGCAGAGGGCTACTGCGGTGTCGCGCTGTTCCTGGCCCAACTCGGCGAGCTGACCGGCCTGAGCCGTTACCCGGAACTGGCCCGCAAGGCGGTCACGCCGCTGCCCCGGCTGCTGGACATGCTGACTGACGATCCCACGCTGGCGGGTGAGGTCGGCTGCGGCGGTTTCGCCGGCATCGGTGGCCTGTGCTACGCGCTGGCGCGCCTGTCGACCCTGCTCGCGGACGGCGACATGGTGCGCTGGCTGGCCGCCGCCGTCCCGTTGGTGGTCACCGCGGACGAAGGCCGAACGGAGAACCTGAGCCGGGACACCGCTCTTGGCACGGGCCGGGCCGGCGGCCTGGCCGCCTTGTTGGCCGTACACGCGGAAACCGGGCTCACATCGGCACTCCGGTCCGCCGTCGTACTGGCCGACCGCCTCGCCGACGCGTGGGACGAACCCACCGCCAGGCCGGATGACGGGCTGCTGACCGGTGCCGCCGGCGAGGGCTGGGCGCTGCTACGGGCTGCCGAGGTCACCGGATCCCAGCGCCACGCGGCCGCCGGCCGGACCGCCCTGCGGCACGACCGCGGCCTGGCCGACCGCCTCGACCAGACGGACCGCGTGGACCGTGTGGATCGCGTGGGCAAGGCACCGGTCGATCTCGGCCGGTGCGGCGGGCTGGCCGGTGCGGTGCTGGCCAGGATCGGCACCAAGGACGACAAGGCGGCCGACGCCGACGCGAGCACCGAGAAATGGCTGGACGAAGCCATTGTCGCGCTCGGCGAGCACCGGCCGCTGCGCGACACGAGCCTGT
>DATBCR010000845.1:0-3660 GCA_036270375.1 Pseudonocardiaceae bacterium
GCGCCGGTGGCCGAGGCGTTGGCGCCGGGGCCGGCGGAGGAGCGGGAGAAGTCGACGCAGCCGGCCGTCGGCGGCTGGGCCAGCTGGACCGCCGTGGTGGCCGGGTTGATGGACTTGCGCAGGGCGGCGAGGCCCTCACCGGAACCGTTGGGCCGCGTCATGCTGCAGCCCGGCTTCGGCGTGATGATCTCGTGCGCGGCCTGGGTGACCGGGTTCACCGCGTCCCACGAGCCGATCTGGCCCGGGAACTCGTCGGACATGAACTGGTCCATCACGTTCTGGGTGGTGTCGGACCCGACCACGACGAACGTCGTCGTCGGGTCCGCGTTCGCCGGCCCGGCGACAATGATGCCCAGAGCGGTGATCCCGGCCAGCGCGATGGCGACGACGGGGACGCTCCTCAGCCGCACACGCATGTTTCGGATTTTTCTCATCTGGTTTTTTCCTTCTCCAGATCAGGAGTATCGCCCGCTCACCGGCTGAGCGAGTCATGTTCATCGTTATCCGGCCGGCGTCGGAACACCACCGGTCTTCGGTGTCGGCGAGCCGTATTCGAATTCACGCGAACATTAAGGAGAAATGACGGGCAGGTGAGCGGGACGTAACGCGACCGGGAGTCTTGCCTCGAACACGCGGCGTAGGCGCCGGTGTATGCCGATGCCGGGATCCTGGCTGATGTCAACGGAAACTATGGGCAGAAATGGGACACAATGCCGACGGATTGGCGGTTAGGCTGGCTGCCTGAAATGTCACCGTCGGCATTGGTCTCATCGGCGGAACCGACGTGTCAGCAGATTTATCAGCGGGTTGTCCGTCGAACGGAGCAAACCGCCGCCGAGTGCGCCGACAACGCCGACGATCACGATTGCCACCACCGCCCAGCGCATCGCGGCGGGCAGGTGGTCCGCAGGTGTGTGCCGGGCGGCCAGTACGGCGGGCAGTTTGTTCGTCTTGGTGCCGGCCGCGCCCGGTGGCGCGGACGTCGGCGGGGTCGCCGGCGCCCCCGCTGGTGCCGCGCCGCCGCCGGCCGCGGCCGGACTGGCACCACCGCCACCTGAGGTGTCGGTCGTGCCGGACGTGTCGCCGGTGGTCGCCGGGGTGGTCGGCTGGGCGACGGCGTCCGCGCGCAGGGTCGCCGCGGCCGCGAGTGCCTGCGCCTTCAGGTTGTCCGGCAGCGGCAGGTAGCCGTGTGGCAGCTGGCCAGGGTCGACGCCCGCGGCCTGGCCCGGCCCGGCCGCGTACTCGATCAGCGTTGCGAAGTCGTTGAGCGCAGGGGGCGACTGGGTGGTGCGCACCGCGGCGTAGGTGACGTCCACGAGCGGATAGGCACCGGCGCCCGGCGCGGCCGGATCGACGTGCACCAGCCCGGTCGAGTCCGGCTGCGCGGCGCTGAGCGCGGCCGCCATCGACGTGCTGCTCGGGCTGACGCAGTCCGAACCGTCCGCATGGCACAGTTGCGCCGGCACCAGGCCGTAGGCGGCGAGGTTGGCCGAATCGGTGATCGTCCACATGAACGTCGTGTTCGGGCCCTCCAGCGTGCCGCTGCTCCACCAGCCCGCGCTGCCGTCCGGTGCCAGCGCGTTCGGATCCCAGCCCGGCCCGAGCGGGTCGTTGGCACCCCGGACCCGCGCGGCGGCGGTTTCCAGGTCGTTCTGGTACGGCAACAGGTCGATCGCACACCGGCCGGGGTCCTTCTCGCCCTGCACCTTCGTGTTGTGGCAGGTCGGGTCCGCCCTCGGGTAGGAATCGTCCGTCGTGCCACCGAGGTTCAGCTTCTGGTAGAACGGATTGATCACCATGCCGTTCTCGTCCGGCGTGCCGGACAGCCAGGTCCGGGTGGCCGGATCGGACTTGATCCACGCCCAGACCTGTTCGTTGACACCGGAATGGTCCTCGGTCAGCAGCGGTGCCAGCGATGTGGCCACACCGCCGTCGGTGACGCTCGGATTGAGTTTCAGGAACTCCGGGTCCTGCGCGATGGTGAGCGGGTTGTGCTGTGCCCAGTCCGGACCGGGCTGGTTGCCGGACGGGAAGAAGTCCACGAGGTCGAACCGGTAGGACTGGGTGAGCACCTTGGCGAGCAGCCGGGGGGTGAGCTTGATCGGGGTCGAGTCGAAACCGTTGGTACTGGGCAGGTTCACGTTGAAGCCGAACGTGATCGCCGATGTCGCCACCGGTGCGTACACCAGCGGCGGTGGCGTGCTCGGCGGGCCGCCGGTGATCCTGGTCGCCTCGCTGCCGATCGGAATGGTGGTGAACGCCAGTCCGTCGCCGCCGAGATCGTTGAGCTGGTTCGTGCTTGTGGACTCCGGCACCTGCGAGTAGCCGTAGAGGGTCCGGCAGTTGGCGGCCGCGTTGAGGGCCAACTGCCAGGAGAATACCGCGTGCGACACCAGGCCGGTGCCGGCCGTTTCGCGTTCCTGCGCCGACCCGATCGGGCAGTTCGCCGCGATCGGGGCGAAGCCGAGGTGGATCTGGATCCGCTGCGCCCACAGCGAAGCACCCAGCGGTGAGCCGGCCGGGTTGCCGAGTTGCGGCATGTTGCCGTGAATCTGGAAACCGTTGGCGTCGAACGTGCCGCGCGGCACCGCGACCAGCCAGCAGTCGCGTGTGCTGCCGCTGTCCTCGACGGTCCCGCAGCCGAGGCCGGGCGCCTGGGTGGCGGTC
The DNA here is from genome assembly GCA_036270375.1 of Pseudonocardiaceae bacterium. GTDB lineage: Bacteria > Actinomycetota > Actinomycetes > Mycobacteriales > Pseudonocardiaceae > DATEPR01. The sequence goes on from DATBCR010000845.1 coordinate 2,668, forward strand.
AGCGCCTGGAAGAAGTTCTGCCCGCTGCCGTCCGCCGCGCTGATGGCCTGCTGCACCTCGTTGGTGCTGAACTGGTCGAAGCTGTTGCTCAGCTGTGTCTGGTACAGCGGCTGGGTGCTGCCGACCGGGATGAACGGCACGCTGAACGAGTCCTGGTTGTCGGCCGTCGGGTCCAGGTGCGTCTTGTCGCTCGGCTCGGCCGTGTCACACCCGGCCGACGGGCCGGAGCCGTCCAGGCTGTGCGGCGGATTCGTCTTGCTGGGCACCGAATTCGGCGCGCAGATCGCGCCGCCCCTGCTGCCGGCCGACACGTTCACCAGACCGGACGGGAGCAGGTTCGACGGCGTGCCGAACTCGCACGCGGACGGGTCCGGGCCGTTGGCGTCGTCGCCGTAGCACTGCATGAGCTGCAGGAAGCCGCCGTTGGTGCCGTTGCTCGGCAGGCCGGTCCAGGTGACGGAAATGGCCTGGTGCACCAGGTTCTGCGTCTGGCTGACGGTGATCTTCAGGTTCTGGAAGTCCGGGTACATGAAGGACAGTGGGCTGTTCGGGTCGCGTGGCCTGACGATCGTCTTGTCGTCCGCGCTGAGCAGTCCGTCCGACCAGGACGCGGTCACCGCCGAGTTGGTCAGCCCGGTGCCGGTGATCTGGTCGCCGGAGCCGTCCGCACTCGCCGTCGGCAGACCGATCGGCCCGACGACGGCCAGCCCGAGCACGACCGCGAGGATGCCGAACCGGCGCAACCGATACACCGACGGGCGGTTCACCGGGCACCGCCGCGACGGTCGCGCCTGCGGATGATCGCCTGCGAGATCAGCGGTGGCGCCAGACCGAGGCCGACCAGCAGCACGGCGGCCAGGACCATCAGCGTGACCTGCATGCCGTCGCCGAGGCTGGTCGCGGAAGCCAGTGGCACACCGGCGATCTGCTGGCCATCGCTGGACAGCAGCGAACCGCCGGCCGACGTGCAACCCGTGTCCGGATCGCAGATCG
>DATBCR010000846.1:0-2453 GCA_036270375.1 Pseudonocardiaceae bacterium
TGATGGTGACCGTGTTGTTGGTGTTCGGATCGAAGGTGTAGGTGGCGGATGCCGTGATGGTGCTGAAGTTGCTGCCGTCGGTGCTGCCGAGCAGGGACAGCGTTTCGGTGCGGGCGCCCCAGGTTGCGGGGAGTTGCAGTACGACGCGGCTGACGCTCTGCGCGGCGCCGAGGTCCACCTGCACCCACTGCGGGAACACGTTGTTCGTGCTCTCCCAGTAGCTGCTCTGGTTGCCGTCGGTCACGTTCGACGACGTGAGGTTCTGCGTGTTGCTGGACTCGCTGGTTGCCTTGCCCAGCGCCAGGTTCGTGTTCGTGCTGCCGGCCCCGGTACCCGACAGCGCGACGCTGAGGGTGCCCGCGCTGCCGTTGACGGACAGCGTGCCGGTACGGGTACCGGACGCGGTCGGCCGGAACGTGACGTTGGCCGCGCAGGACGCGCCGGCCGCGATCGACGTGCCGCAGTTGTTGGTCTGGCTGAAGTCACCGCTGGTCGTGACGCCGGTGACAGACGCGGCCGCGGTGCCCGTGTTGCTCACCGTCACCGACTGCGTGCCGCTGCTGGTGTTGACCGCCTGGCTGCCGAACGTCAGCGACGTCGGGTTGGCGGACAGTGTCGGCGACGTTGAGCCGCCGCCGCTCGGGAACACCTCGAAGTCCGATATCTGGCCGGCCGGCCAACCGGTGTTCGCGGTGATGTTCACCCGGACCCACCATGCCGTGGTTGCGTTGAAGGTGATGGTGACCGTGTTGTTGTTGGCGTTGGGGTCGAACGTGTAGCCGGCCGAGCCGACGATCGTCGAGAAGTTCGTGCCGTCGGTCGATCCAAGCACCGACAGGGTCTGGGTGCGCGCGCCCCATGCCGTCGACGGCGGGAGCTTGAGGATCACCTTGCCGATACTGAAGTTCTGGCCGAGGTCGACCTGTGCCCACTGCGGGAACGAACCGTTCGCGCTCTCCCAGTATGTCGAGGGATCGGCGTCGGTCATGTTCGCCGCGACGAACGAGCCGTTGGTCGAACTGGCCGTCGCCGTCCTCCCGGCCGCGATGTTCGTGGTGCTGTCGATTCCGGCGCCGGACAGCGCGACCGTCGTCGGACTGTTGTTGGCGTTGCTGGTGATGGTGAGGTTGCCGGTGCGGGCGCCGCCGGCCGTCGGCTTGAACGAGACGGTGACCGTGCAGGTGCCGCCGACCGCGATCATGCCGCAGTTGTTGGCCTGACTGAAGTCGCCGCTCGTCGTGACGGTGGAAACGGATGCCGAGGCGGTGCCCGAGTTGGTCACCGTGACGGTCTGCGCCGCGGCCGTGTTGCCGACGACGGTGCTGGCGAACGACAGGCTCGCCGGGTTGGTGCCGAGCACCGGGCCGGGCGCGGTGCCGGTACCGGAAAGGCTGACGGTGTTGGTGATCCCGCCCGCGTTCACGGTCAGGGTGCCGGTGCGGTTGCCGGTGGCCGTCGGCCGGAACGTGACGCTGACCGTGCACGAGCCGTTCGCCGCGATGGCCGACCCGCAGTTGTTGGTCTGCGCGAAGTCACCGCTGACCGAAATGGCCGACACCGACGCGGACGAACCGGTCGGGTTGGCGACCGTCACGGTCTGGGCCGCGCTCGTCGCACCTGTTGCCACTGAACCGAAGTTCAGCGCACCGGGTTGGGCCGTCACACCCGTCGGCGGGTAGGGCGGGAAGACCGGCGGCGGGTTGGTGCCGTTGCACTGCGTCGGCGTGATGCCGGAGTTGCCGCCGCCGTCGGTGATCGCGAAGTTGCCGCCCTCACAGTTGTAGCTCGGCGGGTTCTGCGCCACGCCGGTCGCCACGACGTTGGTGAACGACGCCGAGCCGCCGGTCTGCTCCTGCAACGCCCACGTGCCGGTGCCGGCGATGGTCACGTTGTTGAGGTTGACGCCGCTGACGGTGCCCTCGACCCATTGCACCGCCTCCCACGGGCTCTGCTCGATCAGCGCGTTGGTCACGTTGATCGGGCCGGTGATCGCGCCCTGGCTGCCGTCGAACCACAGCGCGCCGACACCGAACTGCCAGTTCGGGTCGAGGCTGCCGTCGCGAATCATGGTGTTGTTGGAGATCGTGGTCAGGCCGACAGGGGTGGACGTGAAGCGCTGGCCGACCTGTATGCCGCCGCCCTGCGTGATTCCGGTGTCCTGCACCAGGTTTCCGGTGACGGTGTTGTCGTGGCCGCCGTAGATCGCGATGCCGTTGGCCAACTGCTGTAGTTGGACGGTGTTGTTGGAGATCGTGTCGTTGGCGTCGGCGCCGAGGGCGCTGTCGGCCCAGGTCGCGATGCCGTCGTCACCGGTGTTGCGGATGTCGCTGTTGGTGACGGTCGAGTTGGTGACGCCGCCGTGGAAGTTGATGCCGTCCGCTGTGGTGTCCCGGATCCGCATGCCGCTGAACGTGAGGCCGTTCATCGGGCCGTCCATCCAGGCGCCGACCTTC
>DATBCR010000847.1:0-1807 GCA_036270375.1 Pseudonocardiaceae bacterium
GACCGGTCGCCGCTGCTGCGGATCACCGGCCAGGACGGTACCGAGGGGGTCGTGCTGCCGGCGGACCACCAGTTCCGGCGGTCGGTCGAGTCGTTCGCGGACGCGGTGCTCGTCGGCCACGGTCCCGCGCACGCCGACGAACGGCGCTGGAGCGTGGATTCCTTGCGCACCATGGAATTGGTGGACGAGATACGGACTCGTGCCGTCCTGGTCTGAGTGCTTTCGTCTCCACAGTCGAGGAGGTTTCGTGCGGGCGCTGTTCGTGACGCTGCCGGAGAAGTCGCACCTGTTCTGCATGACGCCGGTCGCGTGGGCGCTGCGGGTCGCGGGGCACGACGTCCGGGTGGCCAGCTCGCCGCAGCTCACCGACGCCATCACCGGCACCGGGCTGACGGCCGTACCGGTCGGCTTGGCACCCAACATGCACGACGGCATGGCGCACAACCGGGAGTCGCAGGAGTCCGAGTTCACCGACTGGAACAATCCGGACGATGCCGGGCAGACGTGGGACAGCATTCTGTTGCGCTACAAGATGTGTGTCGGCTATGGCTTCGTCGGCTACAACCAGCCGATGATGTCGGACCTGATCAAGTTCAGTCGGTACTGGCGGCCCGATCTGGTGGTGTGGGACGCGCTTGCCTACGCGGCCCCGCTGGCGGCACACGCGGTCGGTGCCGCGCACGTGCGTTCGATGTGCTGGGCGGACGTGTGGGGCGCGATGCGGCGCTCGTTCCTGCGGCTGCGCGCCGAGGCACCGGCGGACCGGCACGAGGACCCGATGGCGGACTGGTTGGGCGAGCATGCCGGCGGGTTCAGCGAGGACATGGTCACCGGCCAGGCCACCATCGATTCGCTGCCGGCGTCGTTGGGCGCCGATGCCGGTCTCCGCCGGATACCGGTGCGGTTCGTGCCTTACAACGGGCCGGCCGTGGTGGCGGACTGGCTGCGTGAGCCGCCGACCCGGCCCCGGATCTGCCTTACTTTGGGAACGTCCAATTTCGAACGGTTCGGCGGCGATTATGTGTCCATTTCGGACCTGCTGGGCGCACTGGCGGACTTGGACGTCGAGGTGGTCGCCGCGCTCGTGCCCGATCAGCGCGCCAGCCTGCGGTCGGTACCGTCGAATGTGCGGGTGGTGCAGTCGGTCGCGCTGAACACCTTGCTGCCAACGTGTTCCGCGGTCATCCACCACGGCGGCTTCGGCACGTATTCGACGGCGTTGGTGTGCGGGGTGCCGCAGCTCATCGTCACGACCACGATCTCCGACCACGTGTTCCGCGCCCGCTCACTGACCCGCGCGGGCGCCGGCCTGTACCTGATGGCCGACCAACTCACCGCTGCCGGGCTGCGGGATCGGGTGGCCAGGCTCCTGTCGGAGCCCCTGTTCCTCGCCAATGCACTACGCCTGCGCGACAACTCACTCGCCCACCCGACCCCGCACGACATCGTCCCCACCCTGCAGGACCTCGTCGCCGAACACCGCCAGTAGGGCGTGCCGGCGAGCATCGGCGAGAAGTGACCGCTCTTGCGGTGGATGCGATAGGGCCACAGTTCGTAGGCGCCTTATGCAAGGATCACGTCATGGTCGATACGTCCACAGTGCTCGATTTCGCTAAGACCCTGGCTGCCGTCGCCGTGCCGGTGGTGGTCGCCGTTGTCGGCCATCGGCTATCCCTGCGGCTCAAGCTGTGGGAGGCCAGTCAATGGCGTAATCAAGAGCTGATCAAGGCACGCCTGCTGTACTACGGACAGCTCGCGCCGATGATCAACGACGTGATGTGCTACCTCACCTTCATCGGTCGGTGGA
>DATBCR010000848.1:0-9857 GCA_036270375.1 Pseudonocardiaceae bacterium
CCAGTCCGGATGCGTGTTGACGAGATGACTGCCGGCAGCATCGAGCACACCCCCGATCCGCGCGCCGCCGACACTCACCGTGCCTTCGGCACTGGCACACGACAGCCGCACGTTCTGCATGAGCAGCCCACGCTCGATCTGCGCGTCGAACGCGACGATGTTCACGCCGACAAGACCAGTAAGGTCCACTGTGGATAGACGACTGCCGGTCAGCCGGACAGTCTCACTGGTGTGACAGTCGGTCAGGCACAACGGCAGCCGCGACTCCACCTCGGCCAGATCCAGGCTGCCGACCAACCGTGCACGACGCACCCGGATCCCACGCGGATCGGTCCGCACAACGTCGAACCCGCCCGTCAGAAGTCGCCGGATCACATCGCAGCGAACCTCCGCCCCGTCCAGATCGAGCCGCTCCCCGTCGGCAACCGCACGGACCAGCTTGTGCTCGACATCGGTGAGATCCTCCAGGTTGTGCACCCGCACAGCCTACGGTCGGTGTTCCGTCGCATGATCGAAGGCTTCGGTGAGCCAGCCGCACACCACGTCGTCCACGTCCGTCACGTCGCGCAGCAGAATCTTGTGCACGACCCGAAGACCACCGGCACCCCAGACCCTGGCCACTCTCGGATCACGCACCAGGCGCGGCAGATACAGGAACAGCACCACATCGGCCGACCGAGGGCGCACCTCAGCCAGCTTCAGGTCGCTCTTGAGGAACACCCCGACGGTCACCGCGTCCTCGTGCACCGGCCCGAGCGAGCGCAGATGCCGCACGATCGCGTCGTAGATCGCCCGCAACCGCGCGGGCCGCGTGGCGAACGTGGTGTCCACCGTGCACCCGGGCACACACGTGTGCGCCTGGTTCGCCCGGCCGAACTCCCGGTCACAGCGCGGACAGGTCCAGCGAGTCATGGTCACCCCAACGTACCCGCCAGGCGAGCGCCACCAGCAGGCAGATGCCGGTGATGGTGTAGCTGTTGCCAGGGATCTGTTGCCACCAGGTCCAGGTCAGTTCCCGGTTGTCACCGCTCGGCAGGTACTCGTACGGTGCGATGTAGAAGACTGCTGCCGTGCCGAGGAATGCGACTGTCCATCGTGGACTGCTGGTCACCTGGCCAGCCATCGCGATCAGGCCGGGGACGACGTAGACCCAGTGGTGGCCCCAGGAAGTGGGTGATGCCAACAGCCCGAGGCAGCCGGTCACGCACAGCGCGAGTGGCTGGTTGCCTTGTGCCCCGCGGATCGCCAGCACCGCGACCACCAGCACCACGGCCACGCCGGCCAGCCACAACAGGGTGTGGTGCGGCGGACCGAGCCGGGCGAGCAGGGCGTAGACGGTCTGGTTCGAGAAGTACGGTGAGCCACCGATGGACCGGGCGCCACCGGACGAGCCGAACCAGTATTTCAGCGAGCCGGACCACGAGGCGAGGAACCCGATCCCGACACCGACCATGCCGGTCGCCGCCGCCGTCCACGCCGCCCGATAGTCCTTGCGCAGCAGGAAGTACAGCACGAACACGGCCGGTGTGAGCTTCACGGCCGCCGCGATCCCGACCAGCACGCCACGTGGCCACCGAGGGCTGACGACAAGACAGTCGAGCACCACCAACAGCATCAGCAACAAGTTGACCTGCCCGAACCACAACGTGTCCCACACCGGCCGCAGCTTCATCGACAGCGGCACGACCACCGCCGTCACTCCGATCGTGACGCGCGGCCCGGCGGCCGGCCACGTGTGCCGAACTGTCAGGTACACCACCGCTGTCAGGCTGACCAGCGAGATCACCATCATCGTGAGCGCCGCCGCCGGCCAAGGCAGGATGGCCAGCGGACCGAGTACCACCAGCGCGAACGGCGGGTAGATGAACGGAAGATAGCTCCTGGCAATGGTGATCGGCAGCGTGCCGTACATGTCCTTGCCGTGCCACCAGGCCTGCACGCCTTTCCGGTACACGTCGAGGTCCTCGAACGCGGGCGGGCTCAGCGAATACAGGTCGACCGCCATCGCGGTGACCACCACAATGCCAACAACGCACACGCCGACCAGGAATCGGGTCGACAGAAAGCGTTGCCGCCAAAGGAGAGCGTCGGGCAACCGGGTAGGAACACTCGCGCGAGGGCTCACACTTGCTGACACACGTGGATGTGCGGGTTGGTTGCACCGTCAATCCAGATCGAGTCGCGCGAGCGCGGTGCGAGTGGTCACGCCGAGCTTCGGGAACGCGCGATAAAGGTGGTGGCTGATGGTGCGCGGGCTCAGGAACAGTTGCGCCGCGATGTCCCGGTTCGTCGCGCCGACCGCCGCCAGCCGGACGACTTGCAGTTCCTGCGGCGTGAGCACGCCGATCAGGTCGGCTGTCTCGGTCGCCGCCGGTGCCTCGCCCGCCGCGCGCAGTTCGGCTCGGGCGCGGTCGGCCCACCTGGCCGCGCCGATGTGCGTGAACCGGTTGAGGGCGTCGCGCAGGGGAGCGCGGGAGTCGGCGCCCCTGCGGGCTCGGCGTAGCCATTCGCCGTACAGGAGTTCTGTTCTGGCGCGTTCGAACAGCCGGCCGCTGCCGGCGTGCAGGCGTATGGCTTCGGTGTAGTGGCGTTCCGCGTCCGGTTCGACCAGCGCACGGCAGCGGTGGGCGACGGCGTCCGCCCACGGCATCGCGGCAGCGTCGGCCCACGCCGCGAAGCGGGCCAGCGGTTCGGCCGCACGCTCCGGCTGACCGAGCCGCACGGCAGCCTCGACCTGGTCGGCCGCGAAGTAGGTGGCGTTGAGGTGATATCGGGCCGGCCCGGCGGACGCGGCCTCAAGGCGTTCCAGCGCCGCGTCGAACCGGCCGGCGCCGAGGTCGACCATGGCCAGCGCCCACTCGGTCCACGTGATGATGGTCACCAGCCCGTCAGCGGCGGAGTCCTGCCGGACGAGATCGGACAGTTCCCGGCACCGCGCACCGTCGCCCTCGATCGCGGCCAGCCCTGCGAGGATGCCCCGCAGGTACACCACCCGCAGCGACTGCCCGGTGTCGGCCGCGAGCCGAAGGCCTTCTGTCGCGGTCGCCGTCGCCTCGGCGAATCGGTTGAGTTGCATCTCCGCGAAGGCGACGTTCGTGTGGATGAGCGGCAGAAGACCGATCGTGCCATCCGCACGGCACTCCCGCGCCAGCGCGAGCCCGATGTCCCGCGCGGCATCGAAATCCCCGACCAGCAAAGCAACCGACGACGCGAACAGCCGCGCATCCCGCGCACTGCGCGAACTCTGCCGATCGACCGGTCCCGCATCCTCGACACCAGGCGGGTTCCGCCGGCCGGTTGGTGGTGCTGAATTGTCGCCCGGTGGGTTCCGCCGGTCGGGAGGTGGCGCTGAATTCTCGGCGCCCGGTGGGTTCCGCCGGTCGGTCGTCGATGCGACGTGGGGCGGGTTCGCGCGGTACGTCGCGACCAGGTTGGTCAGTTGTGGCAGTGCCCGGTCCGGGTTCCCCGCCAGCAGATCCGGCATCGCGAGCGCTCCGCTGACCAATGGCGCCAACGCGGGGTGGCCGGCCAACGACCGCAACCCGGCGTCGGCTTCCCGTGCCAGTTCGAGGTCGCCGAGCCACGATGCCGCCCGGCCGGCCTCCACCAGCATCACCGTCGCCGCCGTCGGGTCCAGTGTGGCGATCGGGCCTGCCGCCGCGACCAGTCGTTGGTGCGCGGCCCGCATCGCGCCCCGTTCGATGTCCACTCTCGCGTGTACCCGCGCGATTCTGGCCTGTGCCAACGGGTCTTCCGTCAGAACGGCCGCCTGGTCCGCGAGCGTGACCGCCGCGATCGGGCGGGCCGCGTCGCCAGCGGACTCGGCCGCCGCGATCAGGCGCAGTGCCCGCGTTGCCCGCTGCGGTGTCAGCATCGCGGCGCGTTCCAGGGCCGCCGCTGCCGCCGCGTAGCCCCGCCGTTGCCGTGCCCGGGTCGCCGTGTGTTCCAGTGCCGCCGCGATATCCTCGTCCGGACCGGTCGCGGCGCCGGCCAGGTGCCACGCCCGCCGATCGGCGTCCTGGTCGCCGGTAAGGACGATCGCCAACGCGCTGTGTGCGGCACACCGGTCGGCGAACACCGCGCCCTGGTACACGGCGGCCCTGATCAGCGGGTGCCGGAACGTCACCGTCAGGTTGGCCACCGTCACCAGGCCGGCTTGTTCCGCCGCGCCGATCGCGTCCGCCGTGCCGCCGAGTGTCACGCACGCCAGCAGGATCGCCGTCAGGTCACCGGTCTCCTCGGCCGCCGCGACCAGCAGGAACCGCCGCGTCGCCGCCGGCAGGGCCGTTACCTGCTGGTAGTACGTCTCCTGCAACCGGCCGGGCAGCGGCAGCGGCGCCATCGTCGGCGTGCCGGCCGGCGTGCCGGGCAGTTCCAGCAGTGCCAACGGATTCCCGTCCGCCTCGGCCAGCACGCGGTCCGCGACCGACCCCGGCAGGTCCGGGCTGTGCTCGTCGAGCAGCGCACGCGCCGCCGCCCGGTCGAGCGGGCCGAGCCGCAGTTCCGGCAGTCCTTGGGCGGCGAAACCGGTGTCCCGCGCGGCGAACAGCAGCACGATGCCCTCCGCGTCCAGCCGCCGTGCCGCGAACAGCAGGGCGTCCGCGGAGGCGCCGTCCAGCCAGTGCGCATCGTCCACAATGCACAGTAGCGCCGCGCCGTCCGCCAACTCCGCCAGCAGCGACAGCGCGGCAAGGCCGATCAGGAACCGGTCGTCCCCATCGGTCACGGCCAGTCCGAGCGCGCCACGCAGCGCCGCCGCCTGGGGTGCCGGCAACTCGTCGAGCCGGCCGAGACCTGGCCGCAACAGCAGGTGCAGAGCCGCGAACGCGAGTTCAGCCTCGGACTGGATACCGGTCGCCCGCACGACCCGCATGTCACCGGCCAGCAAAGCCGCGTGATCGAGCAGCGCGGACTTGCCGAGCCCCGCGCCACCCCGCACCACCAGCGCGGCGCTACGGCCCGCCCGGGCACCGGCGAGCAGGTCGTCGATCGTCGCGACCTCCCCGGCCCGGCCATGCAGCATGCCACGGAACGTAGCAAATCCGCGCGCCAGTCAGATGTCCGATACTCCCCGGCCACCGTCCGCGCCTAGCGTCGTGACCAGTACCGAATTACTGGGAGGACGACATGGAAACCAGGTTCCTGACCGTCGACGGCGGCCGGATCGCTTACGACGACACCGAAACCAACGCCGGCCCGCTCGTGGTCTGCGTGCCCGGCTACGGCGAGAACAGGACGACCTACCGGCACCTGCGCCCACTGCTCACGGCCGCCGGCTACCGCGTGGTCACGTCGGACGTGCGCGGCGGCGGGGAGTCCACCGTCGACTGGCCGGCCTACGACGTCACCGCCCTTGCCGCCGACATCCGCGCGCTCGTCCGCCACCTCGATGCCGGCCCGGCCGTCCTGGTCAGCAACTCGTTCACCGGCGGCGCGTCCTACGTGGCCGCGGCCGCAGCACCGGCCGACTTCGCCGCGCTCGTGCTGACCGGCCCGCTGGCCCGCCCGCAACCCGAACCGAACATGATCTTCAAGCTGGCCGAATCGGTCGTCACGCACTCGAGCCACCTGTGGATGACGTATTGGTCGTCGCTGTTCAAGACCACCAAGCCGGACGATTTCGCCGAGGCGAAGAAGGCACTTGCCGCCAACATGGCCGAGCACGGCCGGATGGCGGCACTGCGCACGGCGTTCGCGACGTCGGCGGAACCCGCCGCCGAGGCCGCCGCCCGGGTGCGCTGCCCTGTCCTGGTGGTGATGGGCAGCAAGGACCCGGACTTCCACGATCCGGCCGCGGAAGCCACCGCCGTCGCCGAATTGGTCGCGGACGGCACAGTGGCGATGATCGAGGGCGCGGGCCACTTCCCGTCGGCCGAGTTCCCTCGGGTGACCGCCGATGTCGTGCTGAACTTCCTCAGCCGGATCGCAGCGTCAGCAGCGTGATCTCGCTCGGCGCGAACACCCGCAGCGGCGGTCCCCAGAACCCGGCGCCCCGGCTGGTGTAGAGCTGCGTGCGGTCGTTGATCCGGTGTAGCCCGTGCAGGAACTTCTGGTCCAGCCGCACGATCAGGTGGAACGGCCAGATCTGGCCGCCGTGCGTGTGCCCGGAGATCTGCAGGTCGACACCGACAGCGGCGGCTACCGTCACCTGCTTCGGCTGGTGCGCGAGCAACAGCACCGGGGTGTCCGGGTCGGCGCCGTCCAGCGCGGCGGTCAGGTCGGGGCCGTGGCCGGTGAGACCCGACGACACCCCGGTCGGGTCGTCGATACCGGCCAGCACCAGCCGGTCGCCGCCGCGCTCGACGACCATGTGCCGGTTGTGCATGGGTTCCCAGCCGAGGCCCGCCATGTGGTCCAGCCAGCTCTGCGCCTCGCTGAAGTACTCGTGGTTGCCGGTGATGTAGAGCCGGGCCATCGTCGCGCGCACGGTGCCCAACGGCGCCACCTGGTCGCGGCGCTGCTCGACGGTGCCGTCCGCGAGATCCCCGGCGTGGCACACGACATCGGCGGTCAGCCCGTTCACCACGTCGGCCACCCGGGCCGACCAGCGCCGCCGGTCGATCGGTCCGAAGTGGGTGTCCGCGAGCACCGCGACCCGCAGGCCGTCCAGTCCCCGCCCCAACCTCGGCAGGACGACGTCCACCCTGCGGGTTCTCGGCAGCCGCATCGCTTCGGCGTACCCGAGTACGACGAGCACGATCACGATGCCCAGCACGGCGAACGCGACCACCCGGCACCGCGTGTGTCCGTCCACACCGGACAGTGCGAGCACCAGCCGCGCCACGATGCCGAGCACCGACCAGGACAGCGCCACCCAACTGACGCCGAGCATCGTGTCGCCGATCCGCGCGGCCACGTCCCGGTGCCGCTTGCCGTGCCCGACGACCATCAGCGCAGGGAACGCGACCAGCGCCACGCCGAACACCACGGTGCCGATCACCGTGACCGGTGCCGGCCAGTCGTCCGACCACACCAGCGTCCACCACGGCACCGCGAACAGCAGCCCGAGGACGATCACGATCGCGAGGACGAACAGGCTTCGGCGCAACGCTCTCATCTGCGGTGTCGTGCCCTTCCGGGATCGTGCGGGCCAGTCGGTCAGGCTCGTTCCACGAGACTATCCTGCAAGCTGGCGGTGTCCGATTCGTTCAAGGCGCGGCGCGCCCCACCCGGTTAGTCTCGCGGCATGGCACCTCGGTTCAACTTCATCGGAATGGTCGTCGCGGACATGGCCGCCTCACTCGACTTCTACCGCCGCCTCGGCCTGGACATCCCGGCTGACGCCGACAAGGAGCCGCACGTCGACACGACGCTGCCCGGCGGCATGAAACTGGCATGGGACACGGTCGAGACCATCAAATCGTTCGACCCGGACTGGCAGACGCCGCACGGCAGCCGGATCGACCTCGCGTTCGAGTGCGACAGCCCCGCGGAGGTGGACAAGGTCTACGCCGACCTGATCGCCGCCGGCGTCCACGGGCACAAGGCACCGTGGGACGCGTTCTGGGGCCAGCGCTACGCGGTCGTGCACGACCCGGACGGCAACGGCATCGACCTGTACGCACCCCTGTCCTGACGATTCACGGCAGCGCGGCGGGCAGCCCGAACGGCGGGAAGTGCTCAGGGCCGATGAACGACGTCAGCCCGGCGATCCGCTCGTCGCGCGGCGTCAGCGGGCTACGCCATGGCATTCCGCATCGGCGGCGCACTGATGGTGCTCGGCGGCGTGCTGATCGCCGTGCTGTTCGGATCCGATTCTGCGCGACCGATGACGGAGATGGTCAAGACGATGGGCCGAGCGGGTCAGCGGAGTTCGGTGGGCGGGTCGCCGTCGGTGGTGATGGTTCGCTGCGCCCATGCGACGTCGTGCCAGGTGCCGTGTTTCCAGCCGATTCGACGGTAGGTGCCGACCGGTTCGAAGCCGAGCGCGCGGTGCAGGCCGACGCTCGCCTCGTTCGGCAGCGTCATGCCGGCCACGGCGGTGCGGAAGCCGCGGCCGGCCAGTCGGGCGAACAACGCGGTGTAGAGCGCCCGGCCGCCGCCGGTTCGCCGCCGGGCGGGTTCGAGGTAGACGCTGACCTCGCACGACCAGCGGTACGCCGGGCGTGTCTTGTGCTGGCTGCCGTACGCGTAGCCGACGACACGGCCGGTGTCCGTGAGCACCACCCACGCGTGCGTGGCCAGTGCCGTCGCGATGCGCCGGGCCATGTCGGCCGGTGCCGGCGGGTCGCTCTCGAACGTGATCGCGGTGTCGGTGACGTACGGGGCGTAGATCGCCGCACACGCATCGGCATCGCGTTCCGACGCGTCCCGGATGGCCATGCTCATGGCGACTATAGTAGCGGAATCGGGCGCTATAGTGCTCAGCATGATCGACCCGCTGTCCGCGTCGCTCGCCGCGACCCTGCACGCCGCCCGGCTGGTCCGTGACCTGTCGGCCAGCGCGCTCGCCGAACGGTCCGGCGTGTCCCGGGCGATGATCGGCAAGATCGAACGCGGCGAGGCCCAGCCGACCGCCGCGCTGCTCGGGCGGCTGTCGGCGGCGCTGGGCATGACGCTGTCCGAACTCGTCGCCCGCGCCGAGGGCGACGACCGGCGGCTCGTGCGCGCGGCCGACCAGCCGACATGGACCGACCCGGACAGCGGCTACCGACGCCGGGCCGTTTCCCCGTGGGGTGGCAGCCAACTCGAACTGGTCGAGGTCGAATTGCCGCCCGGCGCCGAGGTTTCCTACCCGGCCGACGCGTATGTCTTCATCCACCAACAGATCTGGATGCTGGCCGGCCGCCTGCTTTTCCGCGAGGGCGACACCGTCCACGAACTCGACGTCGGCGACTGCCTGCAGCTCGGCCCGCCCGCGCCGACGGTGTTCCGCAACCCGACCGGTCGATCGTGCCGCTACCTGGTCGCACTCACCAAGCGGTAGCCGGATTGTCGGACCCGGCTGCTAGCTTGGGGTCGATGACCGAATCACGCTACTCCGAACACGCGCCGACACCGGCACTCGCCGACCGGGTCAGCAGCGTGTGGTGCCAGCGGATCTCGGCCGGCGCACAGCCGTACCGCCAGCGGGTCGTGCCGGACGGATCCGCCGATGTGTTGTGGCACAACGGCACGCTCGTCGTGGCCGGCCCCGACACGGCGTGGCGGATGGTGCGGCAGGCGCCGGGCTCGACCACGGTCGGCATCCGGTTCCGCCCCGGTGCCGCAGGCGTGCTGTTCGGCGACGTACCGGTGCACGAGGCTCGCGACGGCATGACCGACCTGGCCGACCTGTGGGGCACGCGCCCGGTGCGGGAGTTGATCGAACAGCTTGGCGAACTGGAGCAGGCGTCGGAGATCGCCCTGCTGCTACAGCAAGCCGTCATCGTCCGACTGTCGCATGTGGACGATGTCGACCCGGTGGTCGCCGAGTCGGTCGCCCTGTTCGACACACAGCGGCCACCACCGATACCCGACGTGGCGGACCGGTTCGGCTTGTCCGAGCGGCAGTTCCGCCGCCGCTTCGTCTCCGCCGTCGGCTACGGCCCGAAGACGTTGACCAGCGTGCTCCGCCTCGGCCGAGCCATGCGCCGCCTGTACGACCCGAGGCACCGAGCGGCCGACGTCGCGATCGCCGCCGGCTACGCCGACCAGCCCCACATGACCCGCGACATGCGCAGACTGGCCGGCATCACACCGGGGGAGTTGGCGGCGGGCTGATAGCCCCACGGTTGACGAGTATTTCGAGGCCGTCGAGCATCCGCTGCAGCCCGAACTCGAACAGCACCCCCAGGTCGAAGTCGTACTCGTTGTCCAACAGGCGCGCGAACATCGGGAAGTCGCCGGTGGCAAGGATCGACAGCATGGTCGCCTGC
>DATBCR010000849.1:0-2173 GCA_036270375.1 Pseudonocardiaceae bacterium
CGCCATGGCCACGTCACAGGCGTGGCGCGGTGCCGCGGCAGACGAGTTCCGACGCCGTGCCGTCGCGCTGCCCACCCGCCTGCAAGACCAGCAGGAGACCATGACGGCGACCGCCGAGGTGCTGTTCACGTGGGCCACGACGCTGGCCGACCTGCAACGCCAGGCCGAACAGTACGACCGGCGGGCCCGAGGACTCTCGGCCCGGATCGCCGACGCCGAGCAGTTGGTCGACGAGTGGGTCACCGCGGTGAGCGTGGCGAGCACGCATGTCCGGCCGCGGGCCGAGGCCACGCTGGCCATCCACCAGGCCACCCTGGCCGGCCTGCGCGCCGAACTCGACGCGGTGCGCGCGGACGCCCGTGCCCTCGCCACGGACCACCGCCGGGCCGCCACCGAAACCGCCGCCCAACTGCGCTCGCCGGTCCCCGACCAGCCGACCGCCCCGCACCGGCCGGCGCTGGTCACCGACATCGGCGCGCTACTGACCGATCTGACCGCGCAGGCGCGTCGCGCGACCGCCGTCGCCGCGCTCGCCAGTCCCGGTGGCCCACGGCGAGCACCGGCCGGCGGCCTCGGCATCGCGGTGGCCGCGCTGGCCGGGCCGCGCACCACCGGCGCGTCGATGTGGACGTTCGGGGAGACGTGAAGGTCGACCTCGTTCCCGGGATCACACCGGTGTCGGTCCGCTCCGTCGACGAGACCGCCCGCGAACTGGGCGAACTGATGGACAACCCCCGGGAGGTCGCCGAGATCGCGCACCGGATGGCCGCCGCCCTGGTCGCGGTGGTCCACCATCCGAACGCCGATCCGGCACTGCTGTTCGGCGTGGTCGCGCCCACCGCGGCCCCAGTAGGCCCGGACGACGCCGTCGCGTTGCGCCGTCACCTCACTGGCGTTGGCGACATCCGGGACGTGGTGGACGGCCGCACGCCCGGGGGTTGTCCCGTGGTGTTCGCCGAACGCGTCGTGACGCCGGAACGGCTGCGCGTCGGCGAGCCGTTCGACTGCCAGATGCAGGCCGTGGTCGCGGATCCGCGCCGGCCACGGATCGCGGTGTTCACGCTGAGTTCGGCGACCGGGCGCGGGTGGCTGGACCTGTCAGCCCTGTTCGGACGGATGGTCGCCACCGTGGCCTTCGACGCCTAGCCGCGCCTCCCGGTATTCGCGTGGCGTCTGTCCGACGAGTTTCCGGAACGTACGCGAGAAATGCGCCGAGTTGACGAAACCACACTGCCGGGACAACTCCCCGATGCCGGCCCGCGCCCGCGCCGGGTCGCCGAGCATTTCTTTCGCCCGTTCGATCCGCAGTCGCCGGATTCGACCGGAAATGCCCTCGCCATCGTCGAACAACTGGTAAAGCCGGCGGCGCGAGACGAACAACGCGTCAGCCACGCGTTCCGCGGTCAGGTCCGGATCGGACAGGTGCCGCTGGACGTACTCGATCGCCTCCCGGTACCGCGCGGCTGCCGTGTCCGCCCGCAGCAGATGGCTGCGCAACGCGCTGCGCAACAAGAGCTCGACCAGGCCGACCAGATAGTGCCCGGCGCCATGCTGGTCCACCGCACCCCGCACCGCAAGCAACTGGCCGACGGCCGAACCGAACAGCACGGCCAGCGGCGGTTCGACCGGTACGGGCTGGAACATCAGCGGCTGCAACTCGGCGAAATCGATCGACAACCGCGTGGTGGCGACCGTGAGCACGGCGACGGCGTGATCGTCGGCCAGCTGGATCGCCACGGAACAGCCGGGAAATTCGGCCTCCGCGTTGACCGACGGCAACGCCATGGTCATGATCACCTGGATGTTCTCGGCGGCCGGTCGCGGGGCGCCCGCCATCGCGGCCCGTGCCGCGCCCGCGCCGGATGCCCGCACGACCAGGACGTCGGCCATGCCCGAACACGATAGTGTGCTACCGGCCGGTAATATATCGTCGGCATATCGAAAACCACATACGTGCCGGCAACACCACACCGCCTTGACTGGCAGGCATGACCTATAGCGAACCGGTACGAACAGCGGCCGGCCGCACCCGATCGCTGGTGTCCTCGGCCGTCCAGACAGTGGGAATCACGATTTACGGATGCGGGCCGGACGAGGCTGTTCTGTTCCGGGAGATGGCGCCGTGCTGTGGCGTCATGCCAACCATCACCGAGGCAGCGGTATCTGATGCCAA
>DATBCR010000850.1:0-4763 GCA_036270375.1 Pseudonocardiaceae bacterium
GGACGGACTTGACCGTGCGGTGGCCGGTCGGGTCGTTCGACGTCTGGCTGGCGATCGCGTCCGCGGCGGAGGTGTTGCCGCTGACGATGGCGAGGGCCAGCTGTGCGGCCGCGTTGGCCTCAAGCTGGATCGGCTTGAACACGGTGGAGTACTGGTCACCGGTCAGGATGGCCTGCAGGCCGGCGGCGGTGGCGTCCTGGCCGGTCACCGGGACCTTGCCATTCAGGCCGTTCTTCTGCAGCACGGTGATGATCGCGCCGGCGAGACCGTCGTTCGCGGCGAGCACGCCGTCCACCTTGCCGCCGTTGGCGGTCAGGAACTGCTCGAACGTCGCGCCGCCCTTCTGGTTGTCCCAGCCGTCGATGGCCTGGCTCTTGACCAGCTTGAGCGCGCCACAGGTGTACTGCGGGCCGACGACCTGCTCCTGGCCCTGGTGGAACAGGGTGGCGTTGTTGTCGGTCGGCGAACCCTCGATCTCGATGACCTGGGCGTCCTTCTTGGCCTTGAGCGCGGTGGCCAGGGCGATGCCCTGCAGCTGGCCGACCCGCACGTTGTCGAAGCTGACGTAGTAGTCGGCGCTACCACCGAGTTTGAGCCGGTCGTAGTCGATGACCGGGACGCCCTGGGCCTTGGCCTTCTGCTCGACGGTGGCACCGGCCGCGCCGTCCGGCGCACCGATGATCAGGACCTTGACGTGCTGGCTGAGCATGCTGTCCGCGATCTGCGCGAACTTCTGGTCGTCACCCTGGGCGTTCTCGATCATGGGCTTGAGATTCTCAGCGGTCAGGGCCTTCTGCAGCATGGGCGTGTCGAAGCCGGCCCACCGGGCGGACGTCGCGGTCTCCGGCAGGATCACGCCGACCGAGGCACCGTTGCCGTTGCCGTTGGCGGCCGACGGGGTGGTGCTGGGTGCCGTGTTCGCCGCCGGCAGGCCGGAACCGATGGCCGGGCAGGACGAGCCGCCGGCCGCAGCCGGAGTGGTCGAACCGCCTGAACCGCTGGAGTTGTTCCCACACGCCGTAAGGGCCAACGCGAGGCCCGAGCTCACGGCGAGCAGGGTGAGGGTGGACTTGCGCATCCGGGTCCCCTTCATCCTTGTGTGCGTGGTTCCGAGCCGGGCCGGAACCGAAAATGTTGTGGGCGACAACATAAGAATGTTGTGGGCGACAACATATGCCACGACGGGCCCGGACTGAAGCGATCTGACTCGATTCAGTAACCATCGGGGTGACACGATCCGGCAACGGCCGTGTCACCGCCCCGTCACTTGACACGCTCGTCGCCCACACAACTTACGGAGTGTCATGAAAACTGGGCAACCATACCGTCACCCGCGCATGCTTACCACGAACGCAGGGTAGCGATTCGTTCCTCGAGTTGCTCGATGGACGCCATCGCGGTCGGCGGACCGCCGCAGACCCGGCGCAACTCGCCGTGGATCTTGCCGTGCGGCTTGGTCGTCCGGTGGTGGTAGACGGCGACCAGCGCGTTGAGTTCCCTGCGCAGCTCGGTGAGCCGTTCGGACACCGACAGGTCGCGACGTGCCTCCTGGGCCTGGTGCTGGTCGGCGCCGCTCTGCCTGCGGGCCGCCGAGGACAGCTGCTGGTCCTGGCGCTGGCGCAGCAGGGCACGCACCTGATCCGGTTCGAGCAGGCCGGGCAGGCCTAGGTACTCCTGCTCCTCCGCCGTGCCGGCGAGTGCCGCGGTGCCGAACGACGAACCGTCATAGATCACCTGATCGAGTTCGGCCGACGCGCCGAGCGACGTGAACGCGGACTCCTCCTCGCCGAGTTCGTCCTTCGTCCGATTCGCGTCCGCGAGCAGTTCGTCGTCCCAGCCGTCCTTCTCCCGGTGCGGCTTGCCGAGCACGTGGTCCCGCTCGGCCTCCATCTGGCTGGCCAGTTCCAGCAGCACCGGCACGCTCGGCAGGAACACGCTTGCCGTCTCGCCGGCCCGCCGCGCCCGGACGAACCGGCCGACCGCCTGCGCGAAGAACAGCGGGGTGGACGCGCTGGTCGCGTAGACGCCGACGGCCAGCCGGGGCACGTCGACGCCCTCGCTGACCATCCGCACCGCGACCAGCCAGCGCTCACCGGTCGCCGCGAACTCGGCGATCCGGCCGGACGCCTTCGGGTCGTCGGACAGCACGACGGTCGGCGGCCGCCCGCTGACCTCCTCGATGAGCTTCGCGTACGCCTTCGCCGACTCGTGGTCCGACGCGATCACCAGCCCGCCCGCATCGGACATGCCGGCCGAGCGGAGCTGGGTCAGCCGGGTGTCTGCGGCCCGCAGGACAGCCGGGATCCACTCCCCCGTCGGGTCAAGCGCGGTCCGCCACGCCCGGGCGGTGTGCTCCTGGGTCAGCGGTTCACCCAATCGGGCGGTGTATTCCTCGCCCGCGCTGGTCCGCCAGCTCGCCTCGCCCGAGTAGGCGAGGAAGATCACCGGCCGGACGACGCCGTCGGCGAGGGCCTGGGCGTAGCCGTAGGAGTGGTCGGCGCGGCTGCACTGGAAACCGCCGGGGTCGGGTTCGTAGTTGACGAACGGGATCGGCGAGTCGTCGCTGCGGAACGGCGTGCCGGTCAGGGCGAGGCGGCGGACTGCCGGGGTGAACGCCTCGCGGATCGCGTCGCCCCAGGACTTCGCGTCGCCGCCGTGGTGGATCTCGTCGAGGATGACCAGCGTCCTGCGGTTCTCGGTGCGTACGCGGTGCAGCGCGGGGTGCGCGGCGACCTGCGCGTACGTGACGGCGACGCCCTGGTAGTCCCGGGACGTGGCGCCGTGCGTGTTGCGGAAGTTGGCGTTGATCGGGATGCCGACCTCGCGCGCGGCGACGGCCCACTGGTGCTTGAGGTGTTCGGTCGGCGTGACGATGGTGATCGTCTCGATCGTGCGCTCGGCGAGCAGTTCGGCGGCCACCCGTAGCCCGAAGGTGGTCTTGCCGGCGCCGGGCGTGGCGACCGCGAGGAAGTCCTTGGGTTTGCGGGCCAGATAGCGGGTCAGCGCCCTGCGCTGCCAGTCGCGCAACGGCCTGGTCAGCGCGGGCGGGGTTTCGGCGACACCGCATTCGGCTACGTCAAGGGAGTCGGGCTGTGCCACGGACTCCCCCTCCCCGCCCGTCGCGCGACCCCCGCACGTTCGGCCGACGCGAGCTTACCGGCTCAGCTCCGGACACCTGACGTGCGACGCGACACTCCGGCCAGGGCCAGGGGGATGACGAGACCAACGGGCGGACATGCAGCATGCTTAACGGCATCATGGGAGCACAGCCGCCGGACCGGGTCGTGACGGGCGCCGGCCGCCCACGCCGACGGCGGACGTGGCGGCTCGTCCGGCGCACGCTGGCGAAAGCGTGGCACGGCAACATCTTCTCGGAGGCGGCCGAGGCGGCGTTCTGGCAGGTGCTTTCGCTGCCGCCGCTGCTGCTCGGATTGCTCGGCAGCCTCGGTTTCCTGGGCAGCTGGTTCGGGCCGAACCTGGTGAACGTGGTCCACCAGAAGATCATCTCGTTCTGCCGCACCATCTTCAGCACCAACGTGGTCGAGACGATCATCCAGCCGACCGTGTCCGACATTCTCACGAAGGCACAGGGCGAGGTGGCGTCCGTCGGCTTCCTCATCTCGCTGTGGGCCGGTTCGTCGGCGATGGCCTCGTTCGTGGACGCGATCAACGTGGCGTACGGGCAGCAGGGCGTGCGCAACGAGGTGTGGCAGCGAATCTTCGCGCTGCTGCTGTACCTGGTCGGGCTGGTGCTCGCGGTGATCGGGCTGCCGGTGCTCGCGCTCGGGCCGGACCTGCTGCCCAACGTGTTCCCACCGTCGTGGCGCGGCAACATCTCGGACGTGATCGGCACGTTCTACTACCCGGTGGTGGCGATCCTGCTGGTCGTCGCGCTTGCCACGCTGTACCGGGTGGCGCTGCCGCGCAAGCTGCCGTGGCACCGGGGTGTGCCGGGGGCGGTGCTCGCGATGGCGTTCTTCCTGTTGGCCAGCATCGGGATCCGGCTGTACCTGCTGTGGATCGGCCGGACCGGTTACACGTACGGGGCATTGGCGGCACCGATCGCGTTCCTGCTGTTCACGTTCTTCATCGGCCTGGCCATCGTGATCGGCGCACACTTCAACAGTGCGATCCAGGAAATGTGGCCGGCCCGCATGACCCCCAGCCAGCGCCGCCGCTGGCGCCGCCTGGAAATGGACCGCGCCGCCGAACGCCTGCGGTCGGTCGACACCCCGGCCGAGCCGCCGGTTCGCGTGGACGCATCCGAGGCGCCCCAACCGAAAGCGGACCAGATCGCCGCCGCTGAGCCGGCCGACAAGCAGTAGCGGCCGGTCGTCAGACGACCCGGACCTGACAGCGAAGGCCGCCGGCCCTGGCCAGGCGGGCATCGGCCGTGAACAACGGGGCCCGATGCAACTCGGCCGCGGCCACATTCGCGGCGTCGTACGCGCCGATGTTGCCACGCAGGTCCCACATCCGGCGCAACAGATCGGTCACGGAGACCGAAACGACCGTCAACGAGGCAAGGGTCTCGACCGCTTGTCTCGCACGGCTTTCGCGGAGCCGCCCGTCCAGCAGCAGCCCCCGTATCACCGAAAAGACGGCGACCTGCCAGTGTTCCGGCGCCGCCCAGTGCTCATCTTTCGCCAACGCCGACCTGGCTGCCGCGCCCCGTTCCCCGTCGTAGACGAGCGCGCATGCCATCGCGGAGGCGTCCACGACGATCAACCGAGACCGCCCGACTGGACGCCGTCGCTACGACC
>DATBCR010000851.1:0-16055 GCA_036270375.1 Pseudonocardiaceae bacterium
CGATCGCGACCACGTTGAGTTCCAGGCCGGTGCCCGCGCTGTAGCTGACCGAGGAGTTCTGCAGGGCGAGCAGAATCCCGGCGAACGCGCACACCACGCCGGACACGACGTAGAGCCAGAACTTGATACGGCGCACGCGAATCCCGGCGAACCGTGCGGCTTCCGGTTGCCGGCCGACGGCGTGCATGGCGCGGCCGAGCGGCGTCGCGTGCAGCACGACCCCGACGATCGTGCCTCGGCCGCCGAAGATCGAGACGCCGCCGAACAGCACGATCGCGACCACGTTGAGTTCCAGGCCGGTGCCCGCGCTGTAGCTGACCGATGAGTTCTGCAGCGTCAACAGGATTCCGGCGAACGCGCACACGACACCCGACCCGACATAGAGCCAGAACTTGATGCGGCGCACGCGAATCCCGGCGAACCGCGCGGCTTCCGGCTGCCGGCCGATGGCGTGCATGGCGCGGCCGAGCGGCGTCGCGTGCAGCACGACCCCGCAGACGACGGCCAGCACGAGGAAGATCACCGTCGTGTAGGACAGCTCGGTACCCGGAATCGGTGCCACACCGATGTTCGTCAGCGCGGCCGGGAGCTGCCGGTCCCCCGGCGCCGGCACGGTGAGCGAGCCGAGCAGGATCTCGGCCAGGCCACGGAACAGGGTCAGCGTGCCGATCGTGACCGCGATGGACGGCAGGCCCGCCTTCGCGACGAGTACCCCGTTGAGCGCACCGCCCAGCGCGCCGGCCAGCAGCGCGACCACGACCGCGGGCCCGATCGACCAGCCGTGGTGCCACAGCACGCCGAGCACGGCCCCGGACAGGCCGAGCATCGACGCAACCGACAGGTCGATCTCGCCGGTCAGCACGATGAGGGTCATCGGCAGCGCCATGATCGCGATGTAGCCGATGTTGATGCCGAGATAGAAGAACGTCGACGGGTCCACAAAGGTCGATGACCTGCTGGCGCCGAAGACGAGCACGCCGGCCAGGACCACGACGAGCCCGGACTCCCACCGCACGGCCGACCGCCACCGCGCAGGCTGGGTGACCGTATCGGTGCCCTCCTCGTCGCGCGACCGCCGGGCGCGGGTCGCCATGTCAGACATCACGGTGCTTCCCGCGCGCCGACTTCAGGCCGAGCGCCACGCGCAGGCTCAACCACCGGTCGAACGCGATCGCGGCGAGCAGCAACCCACCGGCGACGGCCATGTTCCAGAACGACGACACCTTCGACGCGACAAGAGCCTGGTTGATGGTGTTCAGCAGCAGCGCGCCCAGTGCGGCGCCGATCACCGTGCCGCTGCCGCCGAAAATGGCCACGCCACCGACGACGACCGCCGCCACCACGGACAGCTCGTAACCGATGCCGCCGCTGTTGTCCACCTGTGCGTGCAGGGCAAGGAACAGCGCGCCGGCCAGGCCTGCCAGCGCTCCGCTGATGACGAAGGCGGTGCGGACGCGACGACCGGCCGGGATGCCGGCCAGCGCGGCCGCTTCCGGGTTCGACCCGATGGCGTAGAGATCACGGCCGGCGCGGAAGGACCGCATCGCGTACCCGGCCGCCGCCACCACGACGATGACGATGATCGCCAGCCACGGCACGCCGAACAGGGTTCGGTAGCCGACTTCGGTGAAGGCGTGCGGAATCGCGCTCGGGTCGATCGTGTGACCGCTGACGATCACCCCGTCCACACCGCGGATCACGTACAGCATCGCCAGGGTGACCACCAGGCTCGGCACCCGCAGGACCGTCGTGACGAGCCCGTTCACCGCGCCGACGACGGCCCCGATCACGACGCCGACCGCGAAGCCCGCCGCGACGGAAATGTGCTGGTACTTGAAAAGGTCACCGACCACGTACGCGGAAAGACCGACGGTGGACCCGACCGAGAGGTCGACGTTGCGGGTGATGATCACCAGCGTCTCGCCGACGCTCAGCAGCGCGATGAGCGCGGCACCGCTGAGCAACTGCTGCACGCTCTGGGCGGCCAGGAAATGGCCGTTGCGCAACGCGGTAATCGCGACCACCAGCACGATGACGACGGCGATGCCGAGTTCGCGTGCCCGCAGCAGTGACTCGAACCGGTGCACCGGCCGCGCGGCCGTGTCGGTACTCATGCCACGGCCCCCGCGCCCTGACCGGTCGCGGCCCGCATGATCGAGGTCTCGTCGGCCTCCGCGCGGTTGAAGTCGCCGGTCAGGCGTCCCTCGCGCAGCACGAGTACGCGGTCGGCCATGCCGAGCACCTCGGGCAGCTCCGACGAGATCATCAGGATCGCCAGGCCGTCGCCGACCAGTTCGTCCAGGATGCGGTGCACCTCGGCCTTGGTGCCGACGTCGATGCCCCTGGTGGGCTCGTCGATGATCAGCAGCGACGGGTCACGGGCCAACCACTTGGCCAGTACGACCTTCTGTTGGTTTCCGCCGGACAGCGTGCCGACGGCGTCGCGGATCCGGCCGAACTTGATCCGCAGCCGGACCGACCACGCCGACGCCAGCCCGCTCTCGCTGGCACGGCGGATCAGGCCGAAGCGCGCCAGCCGGCCGACCGAGGCGAGAGCGACGTTCTCGTCGATGCCCATGTCCATCACGAGGCCCTGCTGGCGACGGTCCTCGGGGACGAGTGCCACACCAGCGGCCATCGCGGCACGCGGGTCGCCGTTGGGCAGTGCCCTGCCCTGCACCCGGACCGTGCCCGAATCGCGGCGGTCGATACCGAAGATCGCGCGCGCCACTTCGCTGCGGCCGGCGCCGACGAGGCCGGCAAGCGCGACGATCTCACCGCGGCGGACGGTCAGTGAGATGTCGTCGAAAACGCCCGCGGTGCACAGGTTCTCGACCTCGAGGACCGGCTCGCCCACGACCGTGTCGGTCTTGGGGAACAGCGTGGCCAGGTCCCGGCCGACCATCGAGTGGATGACGTCGTCGACGGTCAGCTTCTCGATCGGCTCGGTGCGCACGAACCGCCCGTCCCGCATGACGGTGACCCGCTGGCAGCTCGCGAAGACCTCCTCGATCCGGTGCGAGATGAACAGCACCGCCGTGCCGTGCGAGCGCAACGTGCGCATCACGTCGAACAGCCGCTGGACCTCCACTGTGGTCAGTGCCGCTGTCGGCTCGTCCATGACCAGCACCTTGGAGTTGAACGACAACGCCTTCGCGATCTCCACGATCTGCTGGTCGGCGACGGACAGTCCGCGCGCGGGCTGCGCCGGGTCCAGTCGCACACCGAGCCGCGCGAAGATGTCGTTCGCGTTGAGGTTCATCGCGCGCCGGTCGATCCGCCGGAACGTGCCAAGTGGTTGCCGGCCGGTGAAGATGTTCTCGGCGACGGTGAGGTCCGGAAAGAGCGTCGGCTCCTGGTAGATGATGGAGACACCGGCGGCCCGCGCGGCGGCGGGTCCGCCGAACTCGCGCGGCTGCCCGTCGATCCGCAGTTCGCCGCTGTCCGGGCGGTGCACGCCGGCCAGGATCTTCACCAGGGTGGACTTGCCAGCGCCGTTCTCGCCGAGCAGCGCGTGTGCCTCACCGGGGTACAGCGTGATCGAACCGTCGTCGAGCGCCCGTACCGCGCCGAAGCTCTTGGTCGCCTTCGTCAGGACCAGGCGGGCCTCCGCGTCGCGCACCGTACCCTCCCGGCGGCTAATGAAACCTTTCAATTTCTGCGGCCCTAAAGTAATCTCAGTCACGCCGGCACGTCAATGGTTGGTGTCGTCCTTGTTACGAAGCGGTCGCCCGGTGCGACCGCTTGCGTTGGCCTGTCAGGAAAGAGAAGGTGAGGGCTGGTGTGGCAAGCGACGTTTCGTCCAACACCGGGGCGTTGATACGTTTTAGCAGGCGGACCGGGGTGTCGGCGTGATCGAGCCGGCCGGCGTGATCGACGTCGCGGAGCGCGCCGGTGTCTCGGTCGGCACGGTCTCCAACGTGCTCAACCATCCGGAACGCGTCGCCCCGGCCACCCGTGACCGGGTGCTGCGGGCCATCGCGGAACTCGGCTTCGTCCGCAACGAGGCGGCCCGGCAACTGCGGGCCGGGCGCAGCCGCACGGTTGGGCTGGTCGTCCTGGACGTCGGCAACCCGTTCTTCACCGACCTCGCGGGCGGCGTCGAGAAGACGGCGGGCGACCATGGCCTGTCGGTGGTGCTGTGCAACAGCGGCGACGACGCCGAACGCGAGGAGCACCACCTCAGCCTGCTGCAGGAGCAACGGGCGTTCGGCATCCTGATCACCCCGGTCGCCACGAAGACCCCCGCCATCGACGTCATCCGCGGCCGCGGCACGCCGGTCGTGCTCGTCGACCACAGTTCGAGCGCACGGCAGTGCTCGGTGTCGGTCAACGACCAGATCGGCGGCGAACTGGCGATGGCCCACCTCATCGACAAGGGACATCAGCGCATCGCGTTCGTCGGTGGCCCACTGTCGATCAAGCAGGTCAGCGAGCGCCTCACCGGCGCGCGCAAGGCACTGCGCGCGGCCGGGATGCGGCCCGGCGCCCTCACGGTCGTGGAGACGCGCGCACTCAACGTGGCCGCCGGCCGGCAGACCGGCGACGCGATAGCGGACCTGCCCGCGAAGACGAGGCCGACCGCCGTGTTCTGCGCGAACGACCTGCTGGCACTCGGCGTGCTGCAGACGATGACCCGCAGGCGCGTTCCGGTGCCGGGCGAACTGGCGATCGTCGGTTACGACGACATCGACTTCGCCAGCGCCGCCGCGGTGCCACTGACCTCGGTCCGACAGCCAAGCGCACAACTCGGCCAGGCCGCGATGGAGTTGCTGATCGACGAGGCGCGGGCGTCGCATTCGCACCAGCACCGACAGGTCGTCTTCGAACCCGAACTGATCGTCCGCGAATCGACCACCCCTGACTGACGCCCAACTTCGCATTGAAATCCCATGTGACACGGCACTCGGCGGGCCGATATTCGCGTGCCGGTACGTTCGGAACGCCATAGCCTTTCCGCTCGTGCTCAACTCCACCCCGCTGCTGACCCTCGTCGATCCGCGTGGCGTGCCGTTGGGCACCCTGCCGCCGCTGCCGCCGGTCGGATCGCCGTGGTGGAAGGACATCAGCACGGTCGTCGAGGCCGCAAGGGAAAACCACGGCATCGACGTGACCATCCTGCGGCTGCTCAGCGCCGAGCGGCCGGCACCGCCCGGCGGCGCCGTGCACTACCTCGCCGAGTACGACGGGCCACCATTGCCCGGCCTGGCGCCGGTCGACGGCCGACCAGACTGGACCGGACCACATCCGCTGCGCATGCCATGGGCCGAGCCCGGCGGACCGGCGGCCTCGCTGGCCTGGGCCGGCCAGGTGCTCGCCGGGCAGGGCCGCACGGTGACCTGCGCCCGGCAGATGCGGACGTGGAACCTCTCGTCGATCTGGTGGATCGACACCGACCGCGGACCGGTGTGGCTCAAAGAAGTCCCGCCGTTCATGGCGCACGAGGGAGTCCTGCTGGCATGGCTGGACCATGCACGCTGGAACACCCCCGCGCTGCTCGGCGCCGACGGCCACCGGATGCTGATCGACGACATCCCCGGCACCGACCGCTACGACGCCGGCATGCCGGAACGCCACGCGATGATGGCCGACCTGCTGGCCATCCAGACCGACTCGATCCCACGCCTGCTCGAACTGCGCGCACTCGGCGTGCCGACCGAAACCGGCGACGACTTCCGCGAACAAGCCGAAACCGCGCTCCCCCAGTGGATGGCGATGGTGTCCTCGGACGACCGGGTGGTCCTGGGCGACCTCGTCGGCGGGCTGGCGAAGCGGTTCGCGGCGCTGGCCGACTGCGGCCTGCCGGACACGTTGGCGCACTGCGACTTCCACCCCGGCAACGTCCGGTCCGACGGCACCAACCGCGCGCTCATCGACTGGGGCGACAGCCGGATCGCGCACCCCGCCATCGACCTGATCCGCATGCGCGACAGCCCAGGAGCCGGCCCGCCAGAACAACTCTGCGAACTGTGGTGCGCGCACTGGCGAAACACGGTCCCCGGCAGTGATCCCGAGCGCGCGATCGAACTGATGGCACAGGTGACCGCGCTACGCGAAGCGCTCGTCTACGGCCTGTTCCTCCGGTCGATCGAACCGACAGAACACCCGTACCACGATGCCGACGTGCCACTCGGCCTCGACAAGGCCATCCGGCTGCACAGGACGTCACAGCCGGCATAGCCCGATCCACAATCGACACGTCCCACCAGCACGTTTCGGCGGGTCGGCGCGGCGTCGAACTCACATGTGAGTTACCGTGCCCGCCATGGCGGACGGCTCCCAGTTGCTCGGCGACTACCTGCGGCGGATCGGCACGCTCATCCGCGACTCGCGCAAGCACCGCGGCTGGACCCAGGCCCAGCTCGCCGACGCGCTGGGCACCAGCCAGAGCGCCATCACCCGGATCGAGCAGGGCAACCAGAACCTGAGCCTGGAGATGCTGACCCGGATCAGCAAGGCGCTCGGATCGGAGATCGTGTCACTCGGCCACGCAGGCCCGATGCACCTACGGGTCACCGGCGACGTCCAGCTCACCGGCAGCATCGGCGTCAAGTCCAGTAAGAACGCCGGTGTCGCGCTGCTCTGCGCGTCGCTGCTCAACTCCGGCCGGACCACGCTGCGTCGGGTGGCCCGGATCGAGGAGGTCAACCGCATCCTCGAGGTACTGGCCAGCATCGGCGTGCGCACCCGGTGGCTCAACGACGACAACGACCTGGAGATCCAGCCCCCGACCACGGTCGACCTCGCCGACATGGACATCGAAGCCGCTCGCCGGACCCGCAGCATCATCATGTTCCTCGGCCCGCTGATGCACCACCAGGACCGGTTCGAGCTGCCCTACGCGGGCGGCTGCGCGCTGGGCACCAGGACCGTCGAACCGCACCTGAGCGCGCTGCGGCCGCTCGGCCTCGAAGTGAAGGCCACCGACGGCGCCTACCACGCCCGCGTGGACCGGGACTTGCACCCGAAGCGGCCGATCGTGCTGACCGAGCGCGGCGACACGGTCACCGAGAACGCGCTGATGGCCGCCGCGCGCCACCCCGGGACCACCGTGATCCGCAACGCGAGCTCCAACTACATGGTGCAGGACCTGTGTTTCTTCCTGGCCGAACTCGGGGTCCACATCGACGGCGTCGGCACAACGACGCTCACCGTGCACGGCGTCACCGAGATCGACAGGGACGTGGACTACGCGCCGTCCGAGGACCCGATCGAGGCGATGAGCCTGCTGACCGCGGCGATCGTGACCGGCTCCGAGATCACCATCCAGCGGGTGCCGATCGAGTTCCTGGAGATCGAACTGGCGCTGCTGGAGGAGATGGGTCTCGACCACGACCGGACCGACGAGTACCCGGCCGCCAACGGCCGCACCCGGCTGGTCGACCTCACCGTCCGGCCGTCGGTGCTGCGCGCGCCGAGGGACAAGATCCATCCGATGCCGTTCCCCGGCCTGAACATCGACAACCTGCCGTTCTTCGCGCTGATCGCGGCCACCGCGCACGGCTCGACCCTGATCCACGACTGGGTGTACGAGAACCGGGCGCTGTACCTGACCGAGCTGACCAAGCTCGGCGCCACCGTCACCCTGCTCGACCCGCACCGCGTGTACGTCGAGGGGCCGACGCACTGGTCCGGCGCCGAGGTGATCTGTCCGCCCGCGCTGCGGCCCGCCGTGGTGGTGCTGCTGGCGATGCTGGCCGCGAAGGGCACATCGGTGCTGCGCAACGTCTACGTGATCAATCGGGGTTATGAGCAGTTGGCCGACCGGCTCAACCAGCTCGGCGCCCGGATCGAGACGTTCCGTGACCTCTGAGACCCCTGAGACCTTCTGAGACCTCTGACCCCGCTACCCGGGCAGGCCGAGGCCACCGACCATCGTCAGTTCCTGGCGGGTGAACTCACCGGTCAGCAGCGGCATCGCGGACGCGATCGCGGCCTGCGCGGCCGGCAGGTGCAGCGACGCGTCGTGGTCGGCCTTGCTACGCCACACCTCCGTCACCCAGATCTCGTTCGGGTCGGTGTCGGACACCCCGACCAGGTACAGATCGCAGCCGACCGCGCGCAGGCCGCCCACGCCGCCGAGCAGGATCGCAACGACCTCGTCGCGGTGTCCGTGCCGGGTCCGCATGCTGCCCAGGTAGCCGTAGGTCACGGGTGTCTCCTCCGTCGGCTTGACTGCCCTTAGTGATTTCCCCAAATTCTGCCATCGACTTTTTGGGGCTAACAGCGGGTTAAAAGCTAACCATGAGTAGTTGATTATGCGTGTACTGTTAGGTCATTGAGTGTTCAACTTATTGAATGGTCAACCGACCACCGACTAATCCGACATCGCGGACTTGACCAGGTGGCTTCATCGTAGCCACAAGATCACTGTCGGTATTCAAGATGGCGTTGAAATCGGCAACTATCGGACTGGAGCCGCCAAGTGTGGTAAAAGTCCACCGAGACGGGGAATTGTCTGCTACTGACTGTGACACAGTTCTGGACACAGCCGACGATGCGGAGGCCTGCCGTGCCGCTCGATCCCGCAACGGCCGTGACCATCGACCCGGGACTGCTCGGCCGCACCGCCGAGGTCGGCCACATCGCATCCCGCTTCCGCGCGACGTCCTCGGGTGGCTCGCAGGTGGTCCGGGTCCGCGGCCCGGCCGGCATCGGCAAGACCGCGCTGCTGGACGCGGTGGACTACCTGGACGTCGTCGTGCTGCGCGCCGGCTACCGCGATCCGGACGCCGAACCGTCGACCCGGGACTTCGACCCGCGCCTGCCGCTCGGCGCCGGCCAGCCGTACGCCGTGGTGCACGAACTGCTTGCTCCGCTGACCGGACCACCGTCGCCGACACGCGGCAAAGGGCACGGCAACGGCGCACCGACCGACAGCACACTGCGGGCGCTGTGCGAACCGGTACTCACGCAACTGGCCGGCGGCCCGGTCGTGCTCGTACTGGACAACCTGCACCGCTTCGACGCGAACACCGTGCGGTGGCTGGACTATCTGTTGCGGCGCTGCACGAACCTGCCGCTGTTCGCGCTGCTCGCCGAGTCCGCCGACCAACCCGTCGGCGCCAAGCCCGTGCACACCGAACTGTTCGCCCGGCACGACTGCCACACCGTCGAACTGCACCCGTTCGACCTGGACACGATCACCGAACTGCTCGAGTCCGCGTTCGGCGAACCACCGCACCGCGGCTTCTCCCGTTGCTGCGCAAGGGCTTCCCTCGGCAACCCTGGCCTGCTGCGTGACCTGATCGACCGGCTGCACTCGGCAGGCGCCCGGCCGGACGAGGCCAGCACGCACCTGGCCACCAGCATGGGCAACCAGATCGCGGCGCAGGCGGCCCAG
Organism: Pseudonocardiaceae bacterium; assembly: GCA_036270375.1. GTDB lineage: Bacteria > Actinomycetota > Actinomycetes > Mycobacteriales > Pseudonocardiaceae > DATEPR01. The sequence continues at coordinate 9,344 of DATBCR010000851.1, forward strand.
TCCGCGCTGGCCGGCCGGCCAGATCACGTCCGCAGGGTGGCCGGCGCGATCGCGGTGCTCGGCGGCACCACCGTCGAACTGATCAGCTCGGTCGCCGAGGTGCCGCCACGCCTGGTGCACGCGGCCATCCAGACACTGCGCGGCGACGGCGTATTCGCCGGTGCCACCGCGGATTTCGCGGTCGAGGCGATGCGCGGCGCCGTGCTCGACGGCATCCCGGACGACGCCATGCGCGCGCTACGCACCCGCGCGGTCCGGGTGCTCAACGACACCGAGCACCCGGTCGGCGAGATCGCGGAACAACTGCTCCGACTGTCCATAATAGACGAACCGTGGATGTTCGACGTGTTGCGGGACGCGGCCGCCGTCGCCGTGCAGCGCAGGGCCGCGACACACGCCGTGCGCTACCTGACCCGCCTGCTGGAATGCGAGCCGGACTGTCCGACCGTCCGGCTGGACCTGGCGGGCGCGCTGCTCGGCAGCGACCTGGAGAGCGCCGTCGAACACCTCGAACTGGGCCTCGCCGGCGCGACCGAACCGAGGATCCGGGCCCGGCTCGCGGTCAAGTACGGCTGGGCGTCCCTCGTCACCCGGACCGGCGTCAAGGCGGTCCGGGTGCTGGCCCAGACCCGCGCCGCGCTGGACGCCGAGCTGCCCGACCCGCCGACGCAGACCGACACCGACCTGCGCAACCTGCTCGACTCGATGCTCGCCGTCGCGGGCTCCGAGCAGCGGTCCCTGTTCGCACAGGTCAGCGCGCAGATGCGGGCGGCCGCGCCGGCCGCCGCCGGCACCCCGGCCGAGCAGCACCTGCTCGCGGTCAGGGCGGTCGTCGGCGCGCTGGACGGCGCCGACCTCGCCACCGTCGTCGACGACGCGAACCGCGCGCTGCGCTCCGACGAACACGAGCCCGGCGGCTGGTCGGCCACCACGTCCGCCCGCGCGCTCTACCTCGCGGACAAGGTGACCCCCGCGCTGGAGGCGCTGGACCGCGCCGTGACACAGAGCAGGCGGCGGCACGACGGCTGGACCGAGTACCTCGCGCTGTCCGTGCGCGCGCAGGTGCTCGGCGACGTCGGCGAGGTGGACCGCGCGGACGCCGACGCCGAATCGGCACTGCGGGCCGCGGACCGCGCAGGCCGCCCGACCGACCGGACACTGCCCACCGTCGCGCTGGCGCGCGCGCTGCTGGCCAGGTCCCAGCTCGACCGCGCGGAACGGCTGCTGGACGGCCTCGACGCGGCCTCGTTCGCGGACTTCGTCTGGGAGTACCACCCGTATCTGATGGCCAGGGCCGAGGTGCTCTACCAGCGCAACGACTACGACGGCGCGCTGCGGGTGCTCACCGAGTGCGGCCGCAGCCTCGCCGAGGCCGGCATCCGCAACCCGGTGTTCGCGCCGTGGTGGATGCAGGGCACCTGGATGCTGGTGCACCTCGACCGCCGCGCCGAGGCCGCCGACCTGGCCGCGACCGGTGAGGACCTCGTCGACGGCTGGCGCACGCCGCGCGCCGTCGGCTACGGCCTGCTGGCCCGCAGCATGGTCACGCCCGGCACGGCGGGTATCGACCTGCTCGCCGAGGCGGTGAGCGTGCTGGAGCGGTCACCGGCCCGGTTCGAACACGTCCGCGCGCAGTACCTGCTCGGCCACGCCCTGCTGCGCAGCGGCGACAAGGTGGCCGCACGGGAACGGCTGCGCGAGTCGGTGCTGCTGGCCACCCGCTACGGCTTCACCTCGCTGTCCCGGCGGGCCCGTGACCTGCTCCTGGCGGCGGGCGGCCGGATGCCGCCCACCAGCACCCGGCTCACCGACGTCCTGACCAGCAGCGAACGCCGGGTCGCCGAGCTGGCGGCGGACGGCGCGAGCAACCGGGACATCGCGGAAACCCTGTTCGTCACGCTGCGCACGGTCGAGTTCCACCTCAACAACATCTACCGGAAGCTCGGCCTGGACAGCCGGGCCGGCCTCGCCGCCGCACTTGTCTCCGACGAGATGGATCCATCCCTGCTCGGGACACGTCCCATTGCTCATCCGCTGTCGGGACGCCGAGGGATCGAGGTCAATGGCCAGTCCGAGTGACGCCGAGCAGCACGCCGAGCACCCGCGTGTCGGAACGACCGGGCCACACCGGGCGTGGTCCGGTGCGCACGATGCGCTGATCGAACGCGACGAGCAGCTCAAGCTGGTCGAGCAGGCCGTCACGGACACGATGGCCGGGCGATCCGCGCTGGTCACGGTGTCCGGACGGCCCGGCACGGGGCGCAGCGCGCTGCTCGCCGTGACCGCGGGCATCGCGGAACAGGCTGGACTGCGGGTGGTCGCCGCGCAGTGCTCGCCGAACGACCGTGGCGTCCGGAACGGGATCATGACGCAGCTGCTGGCCGCCGGACCGGTGCCCGCCGGCCATCCGCTGCGGCGCGACCCCGCGCTGCTCGACGACCGGAACGGGTTTGCCGGCATGGTCGCCAGGCCGGGCCGGGCCGCCGACCGGCGGCCGGTCGCGGTGGTCGTGGACGACGCGCAGTGGGCCGACCAGGAGTCGGCGCGCTGGCTGTGGGCGCTGCCCCGGCGCGCCAAGGACATCCCGGTGCTCGTGGTGGCCGCGTTCAACAGCGCGAGCCCCGGCCGCACCGACGGCACCGAGCAGACCGAGCTGCGCCTGGCGCCACTGAGCCCGGACGGCATCCGGCGGCTGCTGGAGCAGATCCGAGGTGAACCGGCCGACGAGGTGTTCACGCAGGTCGCCGCGCAGCTCACCGCCGGCAACCCGGCCGTGCTCCGCCGTGCCCTCGACCGGTTCGCCGCCGGCACGCTGCCGACTACGGAGTTCGTGCCGGTGTTCGCGCGGGATGTCGCGCAGGTGCGGCACGACCAGGTCGCGCGGATCCTGGACGGGCTGCCGGACGAGTCGCTGCCGCTGCTGCGCGCGGTCGCGGCGTGCGGCACAGACCTGGAGTTCCCGCTGGTGTGCGCGCTGGCCGGGCTGCGCGTCCCGGAACAGACGGCGATGACGGCGTTGCTGCGCACCGGGTTGGTGCCGGACGAGCGGTCCCGGTCGCTCGATCCGGACGTGGCCGAACAGGTGCTGGCCGCGATGGACACCGGTGCGCGCCGCAACCTCTACGCGCGGGCCGCGACGCTCGGCCGGGCCGCCGCGGTCGCGGACGAGGCATTGGGACAGCTGCTGCTGCACGCCGAGCCGATCAACCAGGACTGGGCGGTGACCGTGCTGCACGCGTCCGCCCGGGTCGCGCTGTCCGCCGGGCGACACGGCCTTGCCGCGGAACTGTTGGGCAGAGCGCTGTTGGAGCCGTGCACGGCGACGGCCCGCGCGGAACTGCTGGTCGAACTGAGCGCGGCGGAGGCGTGGCTGAGCCCGGAGTCGGCGGACCGGCGGCTGCGACAGATCCTGCTGGAGACGACCGGTCCGGACGCCGCGCCGCAGCGGCTGGTCGCCGCGGATCTGTTGCTGTGCCGGGGAGACCGGTCGTTCGCGCAGCGGGCCATCACGTCCGTGCACGCCAGGGGAGACATCGGCGACGCGGAACGGGCCAGCATGCTCGGCCTGTACTGGCTCGCCGACCACCACCAGCACAGCCAGCCGGAACTGGCCATCCCGGGGCCGCCGCCGCTGGCCGACCGGCCGACCGATCCGGTGCAGGCGTGCGTCGTCGCCGCGAACAACAGCGCGCGCGGGATTCGCATCGCGGAATCACGGGAACTGGCCCGTGCGGCGCTTGCGTGCTGGGCCGGGCCGGAACGGCTGTTCGCGCCACGGGCCGCCGCGGCGCGCGTGCTGTCGCTGACCGACGACCTGGACGAAGCCGTGCTGGCACTCGACGAGCTGATCGCGGACGCCCGGCGGCGCGGCGTGCGGGCGGCGATCGGGCTGGCACTGTCCACAAAGGCCGATGTGCTGATGCGGTCCGGGCGACTCACCGAAGCGGCGGACAGCCTGCGCGAACTGCTCGCGGACGTCCCGCACAACTCGTGGATCCCGCCGTTGCTGCCCAAGACGATCGCGATCGAGATCGAGCTGAACGTGGAGTCCGGCGACCTGGACCGGGCCGAGCGGGCGGCGGTGACACCGCTGCGGCCGGGCGCCGAGCACGGCGTCGGCTGGACCCGGATGCTGTACGCGCGCGGCCTGCTCGACCTCGCGGCGGATAGACCCGAGCGGGCCGTGGCGCAGTTCCGGGAGACCGGGCGGCGGATGTCGGCCAGCCGGTGGACCAATCCGGCCACCCTGATGTGGCGCTCGCACGCGGCGCTGGCCTACCAGGCGACCGGCGAGCCCTCGGCCGCGCTGCGACTGTTCGGCGAGGACATCCGGCACGCGGAGGCGTGGGGCGCCCGGTCACCGCTCGGCCGCGTGCATCTGTTGGCGGGCTTGGCAATCGACGGTGAACAAGGCCACGAACACCTGCGGCAGGCCGCTTCTCTGCTGCGCGGCGGCCCGGACACCCTGCGGTACGGCAAGGCGATGGCCGAGCTGACGCTGCGTGCCGCCGCCGACCGCACGGCCGCGGTTCCGCTGTCCGGCGCGCAGCTGCGGGTGGCCGGGCTGGCGGCGGACGGCATCTCCAACCGGGTGATCGCCAGCATGCTGTCGATCACCCGGCGCACCGTGGAACTGCACCTCACCAACGCCTACCGCAAGCTCGGCATCAGCGGCCGCGACGAGCTGTCCGCCGCACTCGGCCGAACCGAGCGGAACACGTGATGCCGCACCGGAGTCCGAACGCGGTCACCGCCGGTATCGATCTGGCCGAACGCGACGGTGAGCTGGCGTTCCTGTCCCGCGCCCTGGCCGAGGGCCGGTCAGGGGCCGGCTCGCTGGTGCTGGTCACCGGGCCGATCGGCATCGGCCGCTCCGCCCTGCTGCGCGCGGCCGGGACGATGGCCGACGGAATGACCGTGCTGCGGGCCGAATCCGCCGCCCTGGAACAGGATTTCGGGCTGGGTGTGGCCCGCCAGCTGCTCGCGGCCGTCGTCGCCAACGGGTCACCACGGCAGCGGCAGCGATGGCGGGCCTGTGGCGCGGAACTGGCCCCGACCGCGCTCGCCGACGACTCGCCCTTGTTGGACCTCGCTCCCCCGGCCGGGCCGCGCAACGCGTTGCAGCACAGCCTGTGCGCGCTCGTCGCCGACCTCGCCACCGACCGGCCGCTGCTGCTGCTCGTTGACGACGTGCAGTGGGCCGACCCGCCGTCGCTGTCGTGGCTGACCAGTCTGGCCCGGCGGCTGGACGGGCTGCCGGTGGTCCTGGTGGCGGCCGTACTCGACGGTGACCGGTCCGGCGACCGGCCGATGATCCGCGAGCTGGCATCGCTCGCCAGCCGCTCGCTGCGCCCGGCGCCGCTGTCCAGGGACGCGGTGGCCACGCTGACCACCGCGACGCCGGGCGACCTGCGGCGCATCCAGACCGAGACCGGCGGCAATCCCCTGCTGTTGCTGGCCGCACTGCGCGAGGCGCCGGATGTGCCTGCCGTCAAGGAGAAACTCGCCGCCGCGCTGGCAAGGCAGGCCGACCCGGTCCGTGCCTACGCGCACACCGCGGCCGTCGTCGGCGGCGATGTCGAGCAGCACCTGATCGGCCGGCTGGCCGGCCTCGACCTGGTCGGCACCAACCAGGCGCGGCGCGTGCTCGGGCGGCTCGGCCTGCTGCCGGACCGGGAACAGCCGGCCATGCTACGCAGGCTGCTGCGGGAGATCGTCGAGGAGACGATGCCGCTCGCCGACTACGAGCGGCTGCACCTGGACGCCGCGGTCATGCTGCACGCCTACGGTTACCCGGCCGAGCGTGCCGCCGCGTGCCTGCTGTCGGTGAGTGCCGCGCCGGCGGACTGGAGCACCGAAGTGCTGCGCACGGCAGCCGATTCCGCCGTGCGCCGGGACGACGTGGCCGCGGCCGCCGGCTATCTGCGCCGCGCGCTGCTGCACCATCCGCCCGGCGCCGAGGAACGCGCGCGGCTGCTGGTGGAACTGGCCACCGTGGAGCGCACCCTTGACCCGACCGCGGCCGTCCGGCACATGTCGCAGGCCATCGCGCTGCTGCCGTCGATGCGCGAGCGGGCCGCCGCCGTGGTGCGGCTGCCGCCGACCGTGTTCGGCTGCGCGTCCCGCCGGCTGGACGAGCAGGTCGCCGAACTGGCCGGCGAACTAGGCGAACCAGACCTGCTGACCGGCGCGGAACACGAACTGGCGCTGCGGCTGGAGGCCCGGCTGCGCTACGTCCGGCACGACGACCGGGCCGAACTGGCCGCGGCCGAACGGCGGCTGCGTGCCATGGGGCCACAGCCACGCCTTGGCAGTTGGGCCGAACGCGAACTGATGTCGGTGCTGCTCTACACGTCGACGCTGGGCACAGGGCGGTCCGCGACCGAGGTGTCCGCGGTCGCGAACCGGCTGGTCGCGCTGGAACCGGTGACGCCGCTGCACCTGCACACCACCCTGCCGCTGCTGCTGGCGTGTTCGGTGGCCGCCGAGACCACGCTGGACGTCTCCAGTTGGCTGGACTCGACGATCGAGCTCGCGCAGCATCAAAATGGCGGCATCGACCAGCTGTTCGTGCTCAGCGCGCGCGCCCTGCTCGCATTGCGGGCCGGCCGGATCACGCAGGCGGTCCGGTACACGTCGCTGGCCTGTGATGTGGTGCCCGGCGGCATCTTCGGTACCGGCCAGCTCGCGTCTGTGGCACTCGTGTCGGTCG
>DATBCR010000852.1:0-5688 GCA_036270375.1 Pseudonocardiaceae bacterium
ACCGCGGCCGGCCCGTCACCGAGAATGGCCGCGACCGCCGCCGCGTCACACAACCCGGCCCCGGCGGCCAGCGTGTCGCGTACGTGCCTGGCGACCGAGTCCCCCTGCTCGTGCTCACCGGACAGCACGACGGCGACCCCACCCTGCGCCCACCGCGTGTTGCCGTCCTCGGCACCAGCCTTCGTCACCACCAGAACCCGGAGACCCGCCTGCCGAGCGGCCAGCGCGGCGCTCAGCCCGGCCACCCCGGTGCCGACCACGACCAGGTCCGCGCCTGCCTCCCAGACGTGGCCGGTCATTCCGCACCCCCGGTCCGGCCGATCTCGATCATGCGCTGAACCGCACCCCGCGCCCGGTCCGCGACATCCCGATCGACGAGCACCTCGTCCATGCCGTCCCGCAGGCACCGCAGCAGCGCGGCCGGCGTGATCATCTTCATGTAGCGGCACGACGCCCGGTCGTTGACGGCCCGGAAATCCACCGATGGCGCGGCTTTCCGCAACTGGTGCAGCATGCCGATCTCGGTCGCGACCAACACGACGCCCGCACCCGTGCGGCGGGCCTCGTCCAGCATGCCGCCGGTGGACAGGATCTTCACGCGGTCCGCCGGCACGGCGCCCTCCCCGGCCAGGTACAGCGCGGAGGTCGCGCAGCCGCATTCGGGATGCACGAACAGTTCCGCGTCCGGCGACGCCGCCGCCCGCGCGGCCAGCTCGTCGCCGTTGATACCCGCGTGCACGTGGCATTCGCCGGCCCAGACGTGCAGGTTGGTGCGGCCGGTCTCGCGGCGCACGTGCGCGCCGAGGAACTGGTCCGGGCAGAACAGCACCTCGGTGCCGGCCGGGATCGAGTTGACCACGTCGACGGCGTTGGACGACGTGCAGCAGACGTCCGTCTCGGCCTTCACCTCGGCCGTCGTGTTCACATAGGACACCACGACGGCACCAGGGTGCTCGGCCTTCCACGCGCGCAACTGGGCGGCGTCGATGGAGTCGGCGAGCGAGCAGCCGGCGCGGGCGTCCGGGATCAGCACGGTTTTGTCCGGTGCCAGGATCTTCGCGGTCTCGGCCATGAAGTGCACACCGCAGAACACGATCGTCGACGCGGGTGACCTGGCCGCGATCCGGCTCAGCGCAAGGGAATCACCGGTGTGGTCGGCGATGTCCTGGATGGCCGGCAGCTGGTAGTTGTGCGCGAGGATGACCGCGTCGCGTTCGGCGGCGAGCCTCCGCACCTCGTGTGCCCATGCCTCGTCCGGCGCGACTCCGTGGAAGATCCCGTCCCGATCCCGTTCGATGGTGCCCGTGGTCATGCTGACCTCCCTGTACCGACAACCGCACGTACCGACAACCTCACGATCCGGGTTTTCGACTTTCAGTTGAAAACCTCTCTCGATAGTATCAGCCAGGTGAGTCAGCTGGCACACGAAGTTCTGGCCGCCGTACTTCAAGTGCGAGCAAGGTCACTACAGGTGCTGCTCTGGCGTCGGGCGAAGGAACCGGCCGCGGGTCTCTGGTCACTCCCGGGCGGCGGATTGGGCACGACGGAAGACGTGCAGACGTCGATCCGCCGGCAGCTCGCCGAGAAGGTCGACGTCCAGCAGTTGGCGCATGTGGAGCAGTTGGCCGTCTTCAGCGCGCCGGACCGCAAGCCAGGACCGCGCGTGGTGGCCACGGCGTTTCTCGGGCTGGTGCCGGCCGGCAACGATCCGGAAGTGCCGTCGGACACCGACTGGCACCGCGTGGACGCCCTGCCGCCGACCGCGTTCGACCACGAGTCGATCGTGCTGCGGGCACGCGATCGCTTGCGTGCCAAGCTGTCCTATACGAACCTCGGCTTCGCATTGGCCCCACCGGTGTTCACCATCTCGGAACTGCGCGAGATCTACTCCGCCGCACTCGGCTATCGCGTGTCCGCGACCAACCTGCAACGCGTACTGGCCCGCCGAGGCCTGCTCGAACCGACCGGCGAGACGGCCGCGCCCGGGCCGTCAGGTGGCCGGCCCGCGGCCCAGTTCGGGTTCGCGGCACACGGCATGCAGATCACCGACCCGTTCGCCGTGCTGAGGCCGCCGCAGCACAGATCCGGCTGATCAACCGGCATTCGGGCGGATGACGTCGTACCGTGGACGGGTGGCCGAGACGATCCCCCTCTTCCCGCTGGCGGCGGTGCTGCTACCGGGAACATCGTTGCCACTGCACATCTTCGAGCCCCGCTACCGCCAGCTGACGATGGACCTGGTGACCGACGCGCTGCCCGGCCGGTACTTCGGCGTGATCGCCAAGAAGCCGGGCTGGTCGGTGGACATCGACCACGTGGACCAGGTGTGGCAGGTCGGCTGCTCGGCGGTCCTCCGCGAGGTCAAACGACTGCCGGACGGCCGTTTCGACATCGTGACCAGGGGCGACCGGCGGTTCCGCCTGCTGGCCATCGACTCCACAAGCGCGCCGTACCTGCTAGGCGTCGTGGAGTGGCTGCCCGACTCGACACCCACCGGCCGCCTCGCGGAACTGATCCCGGCACTGGCGGCGGCGACAAGGGCCGCACATCTGAGGTACTGCAAGGCAGCCTGGCAACGCGAGGACTGGACCGAGCCCCCCGCCGACGCCGACCCGGCCGAACTGGCCCACCTGGTAGCCGCCGACTGCCTGCTGGCCGAGGAGGACCGCCAGCACCTGCTCGAGGAGACCTGCCCGGCCCGCCGCCTACGACTGGCACGACGCCTGCTGAACCTGGAGACGGAAATCCTCGGCACACTCCACGCCGTCCCGATGCACCTGTCCGACCTGGCCCAACAGGCAAACCTGAACTGATCAGCGACCGCCGGCTTCGGTAGCGCGAGTGTTCGTGTACTGTCCGTTGCGGGTGGGACGGCCGCCCAGGAGGCTCCTCCGCACCCGGTTGGAGTGAATGCCTCCGAGTACGCCCAGGGGCGTGCACCGTGGCAGAAGCGCTTAGTGATCACGTCGTCGACGGCCAGATCCAGGCATCGTTGACCGGGCAGCGCATGCGGAGGATCGGTCCGTGTCGATCAATCATGCTGTTACCCGATCGTCTCGCGTTCGCAATCGCGGCTATTGCACGGGCGAGGGTGAGGGGCTCATCCGCCGCCAACTCAATGCCGACGGTGGGCCGCTGATCCCCGCAGCCGAAACGCCCGCCCAGCTGGAACTGGAAGCGGATCTCCTGCTCGCGTTTGACGACCTGTTGCGGCGGATGAGGCGACGCCAAGGCGATTCGCATCTCGGATCCGTACTCGACGGAGTATTACTCGGCCGCCGGTTGTGCATTGATGTGCGGGCTGACGCGGCGTGTCTGATCCTGAGCCACTGCCTGCCAAGAGTTGTCGCCGGCTACGTGATCGGGATTCCAGGCCTGCGGCCCATAGCCGACGGGAATCGTCTTGACCTGCGAAGTGTCGATCCATGCGGGTTGACGAGCGCGGTGGTCCGCCTGCGCAAGGTCGACCGGCGGTCACTGCCGGCGCCCGACACCCCGTGGTCATGCCACCGAGGCGTGCTGCACGACGCCGAATTGGCGTCCATCGGTTGCCGACGACCTCGGCCCGTTGAGCTGATGAGTGCGGTCCTGCGACGATTGATGCTGTGGCGGGCCGCGACCCGGCTCACCATCGAGATCGTCGCCGACAGCGCTCTGCGCATTCGCTGGCTGCTCGGTCCGCCGGCACACGCCGTCGCCGACGTCTTCAACGAATCCTGCTGTGCGCCGGCGGGTATCACGGCAGTGCCAGGCCAGCGAGGAGTCAACATCCAGTCGTTGCTGGTTGCCAGTTCGGCGAACCGTTTGTCGGTACTGGACGAACCAGATGCGGCCTGGCTGGCCATAAGTCGATCATTCGATCAAATCTCGGCGGCCGGGATCGGGCTCGCATCCGTCTGGGAACAGCAAGAGATGCGTGACGCGCTGTCCAACCGTGACGTCAGCCAGATCTACCGGCTGCTTCGTCGTCGGAGCGTGTCACAGCGTCAGATCGCCGCTCTCACCGGCCAGTCACAGTCCGAAGTCTCGGAGATCCTCAAGGGTCGCCAGGTGATGGCCCGCGACGTGTTGGCCCGCATCGCGGACGGCCTGGGTATCCCGTGGAGCTACATGGGCCTCGCGTACGAGGAGGTGGACCCGATGCGGGTGGAGGACGAAGCAGTGCAGCGAAGGAGGCTCCTCGCGCACGCCGCTGCCGTCACCGGTGCGGCCACGGGCTTCCCGTGGCAGTTGGCGGTGGTCAACCAGGTCGACGCGGCGGATTTGGTACGCCGGGCTACCCGCTACCTGGCACCGAACGGTCCCGCCGAATGATCGCGCTCCTCGCCGCGATTTCGGCGCTGATCTTGGCATTGTCCGTTTCCGCTGTCGTCCTGACGGCGATCTGGGCGCCGACACGAGACCGCCGGAAGGCTGCTCGTGATGTGTTGGCGATGTTGGTGGCCGGGTGGATCAGCCGAAGCGCCGGCCGAGGTCGTTCATGCCGTTCCACGTTGCCAACACGCAATAAGCCAGCGCGGCGCCGAGTGGTTGGGCCAGCAGGACCCACGAGGTTTCCAGGCGGGGGGCGATGTTGAACACCGCGCCCGGTTTGGGTGCCGTTGTCAGCACGTACTGGCCCGCCGCGAACGAAACCCCGGTGTGCATGGCCAGCCACGCGGCGATCGCCGAGCCAAGTACGCCGGCCAGCAGGATGGTGGGGCCTCGGCGTTCGCGCAGCATCCAGATCGCGACACCCGTGGCGAGGCCGGCGGCCAGACCGATGAGCATGAAGATGGCCAGGTCGTCGAACCGGTGGTACCCGTACGGCGACGGCAGCGCGACCGGATGGCCGTTGGCATCCAGCGCGCCGGGAATGGCGGGCGCGATCCGCGACCAGATCCACGCCAGCGGCAGGCCGAGCAGTGCCACCGTGGACGCCACGCTCACCGCCGGCAGTAGGTCCGCCTTGATGACCACCCTCGGGCGCTGTTGCAGGCGCTGCTGGACAGCCGGCATCCGGGTGTCGTACAGGTCCGCCCAGTCCGGTGCCGTTGGCGTCGGCCGTTCGACCGGCTGCTCCGCCACGCCAGACCTCCCCATCCAGCTCGACCGGCCCCTGGTCCGGCCGGCACGGCGTTGACACTAGCGGTCGAGCACACCAACGGCCCGACCTGGCCAGGGTGCGCGGGTGACGGTCAGTTGGCGGTGAGTTGGCCGTGTCGGCTACACGTGGCCGACCAGCCGGCCGGCGTCACCTGCACCACCATCCGGCGGGCGCACCGGGTGCAGAACCGGGGCGGGTCCACCAGCGCCAACCGGGACCGACAGCGCTCATGCACGGGATCGGGGGCGTCCGGCCGGCCGCACCACGCGCAGTAGGTGGCGTCGTCCATCACAGTGTCTGGCTCAGTGCCTTGATCGGCATCTTCAGTTCGCCAAGCATCTTCAGGTCCTGTTCGGCCGGGCGGCCGAGGTTGGTCAGGTAGTTGCCGACGATGATCGCGTTGACGCCGCCGAGCATCCCCTGCTCCGCGCCGAGGTCGCCGAGGGTCAGCTCGCGGCCGCCGGCGAAACGCAGGATGGTCCTGGGCAGGGCCAGGCGGAACGCGGCGATCGTGCGCAACGCCTCCGTGCCGTCGACCACCGGGTAGTTCTCGTACGGCGTGCCGGGGTTGGGGATCAGGAAGTTCATCGGGACCTCGTCGG
>DATBCR010000853.1:0-4151 GCA_036270375.1 Pseudonocardiaceae bacterium
GCTCGTTGAACAGGTCGAAGATCACCGCGTCGTTGCCCTTGAACGTGGTTGCGACACTGGTCCAGAACGGCACCGCCTGCGCCGCGTCCGGCATCGGCTTCTGGCAGGTGGCCTGGGCGGACGCGCACGCGGATGCCGTGCCGTTGTACGTGCCGTCCGTCCAATGTAGATCCAGGATGGGCACGATGCCGTTGTCGTTGAGCAGGGTGACGTAGGACTTGACCGCGTTCTGGTAAGTCGCTCCGGATGCGGTGGCCGGGACGTAGGATTCGGCGTTCCAGCAGGCCTCGTTGAGCGGGACGCGAACCGCGGTGATGCCCCATTCCTTCATCGCGGTGACGGACGCCTGATCCATCGGGCCGTTGAAGATCCCGGTGTTCTGCACGCACGCGAACTCGGCCCCGGACCGGTTCGCCCCGTGCAGCACGACCGCTTTGCCGGCCGCGTCCAGCAGTTGGTTCCCCGCAACGTGCACCTGCGGCGCGGTGGATGTCGTCGGCACCACGTTGATCAGGATCGGTGGGGAGGTCGCGGTGACGCCCGCACTGTCGAAGGCTTCCGCGGTCAGGTCGTAGTAGCCGGCGGGCACGCTCGCCCAGGTGGCCGTGTACGGGCTCGCGGTCGACGTGCCGATCAGTACCGGGGTCTTCGAGGTGCCCGGGATTACCGACGTGGCAAGGAATTCCACCTTCGTGATGGTCGTGTTGGGCTCGCTCGCGATCGCGGACACGGCGACGCCGGCGGCGGGCGCGGAGACCTGGTTGGCCGCCGGGCTGGTGAGTTCCACGAACGGGACCTGGGCGGCGCCGTTGCAGGCCAAGCCGTTCACGGTGAAATAGGTCGGAATCCCGTTCGTGGCGCCAACGCTGCCGGTGAACCCGATGGTGGCGCTCGCGCCGGTGGCCAGCGCGCCGTTGTAGCTCTGGCTGGCGACCTGCAGGACCTGGCCGTTCTGGGTGAAGATGCCGTTCCAGCCGTTGGTGACCTGCTGGTCGTTCGGGAAGGCGAAGGCCAGCGTCCAGCTCGTGATCGCCGGGCCGTTGTTGGTGATCGTGACGCCCGCCTGGAAGCCACCGGACCAGTTGTTGCCGACGCTGTACACGGCCACGCAACTCGACGTGGCCGCGGCGGCGCTCGGTGCGCCGACCGCGATCACACCCAGACCCAGGACGGCGGCGGCGCAGGCGGCCAGCAGGCGCATGATCCTCATGGCTGTTCCTCTCCGCTGAACGCACGCGATTCCGGACACCATTGATGACCGAATGAGCGCATCGGGGCAAGCACATCCCCGGGGCGGAGGAGTTCCGGGGATTGTGCGTGTGAAAATTACAGTCGGCTGCCGCGTCCAATACTGTCCAACCGTGTCCAGGATCGGCGGTCTCGCCGTTCGGATCCGCCGATCATGTGGCGGTGAACATTTCCTTCAGGCGTTTCGGCCGGCCGCGCGGTGGGGTGCGGCTGCTCGGCGCCGCCGCGTTGGGCATCGGCGCCCTGGTCGCGGCGGCGCCGGGTATCGCGCACGCGGCAGCGCCAACCGTTGTCACGTATGTCATGAACGCCAACTGGGGCAGTGGTTTCCAGGCCGACGTGACAATCACCCCGGGCACTGGCGTGACGAGCTGGTCGCTGGAGTTCGACGCGGGCGACCAACAGCAGATCACCCTGGCCGCCTATGCCGGCGCCACCCAGGCCGGCCGGCACGTCACGCTGACCAACCGGTCGTTCAACGGCACGATCGCGGCCGGCGCCTCGGAGAACCTGGTGGTGCAGTTCACCAATCCGACCCTGACCGACGCACCGCCGCCCGCGTTCACCTTCAACGGCGTGCCGGCCGCCTATACCCCGCAGCCGTATCTCCAGACCACGGACGCCCAGCCGATCGTGCCGGAGGGCGGCTCGGCCACCGTGGGCCTCACCCTCAGCCAGGCGCCCACCTCGACCGTGACCGTCCGGGTCGGCAGCGGCAGTTCGGCGGCCGTGGTGGCGGCCCCGCAGTCGCTCACGTTTACGGCTGCGGACTGGAACGTGCCGCACCCGATCACGCTGACGTCACCGCGCGACACCGACACCACGAACGAGACCTCCTGGATCTCGCTCGAACAATGGGGCGGCAGCCCGACCTACACCTACGACTTCATCCTCGCCACCGAGTTGCATAACGGTTAGAAAGGGCTGTCAGGTGCGCGGAAAACTGATTCTCCGATTAATGCTCGGCGCTGCGATGACGCTGGGCGGGCCGCTCGCGGCGGTCGGCGTGGCCCATGCGGACACGCCGCTGCCGGTGCCCTTCAACCTGCAGGCCCTGCACGTTTCCGACACCGCGGCCGACCTGTCTTGGAACAGCAGCGGCCTGTCCGCGGGTGACGTGGTGCAGCGTCAGGTCAACGGCGGCTGGCAGCAGTACGCGAGCGGGCTGTGGGGCTTCCTGCCGCTGACCGGTCTCAGCCCGGGGACCACGTACACGTTCCGGGTGTTCTCGACCGCGTTCCCCGGCAACACCGACAGCCCACCGTCCGCGCCGGTGTCGTTCACCACGCTCGCCGGGCCCGACACGGTACCCCCGTCGACACCGCCGGCACCCACCGCGAGCAGCATCACCACCACGATGGCCAACCTATTCTGGGGCGCGGCAACGGACAACGTCCAAGTCACCGGGTACTACCTGCAGGAACTCGTGAACGGCGGCTGGACCACGATCCGCACGGTCGGTCCCTCTGACACGGACCGCTTCCAGTACATCACCGGGCTGACCGCGAGCACGTCGTACTCGTTCGCGGTGATCGCGTTCGACGCGCGCGGCAACACGTCGCCCCGGTCGGCGGCTGGAACTTTCAGCACGCTCGCCATCACGGCGACCCCGACCTGCCAGGTCCAGATCACTCAGTTCAGCCCGGGTTTCGAGGTCTCGGTGACGATCATCAATACCACGGCGGCCAAGATCAATGGCTGGGCGATCCAGTTCACGTTGCCTGCGACGGCGGCTGTCAACAATACGTTCAGCGGCGTCCTGACGCGGAACGGTGCGACGGGGACGATCACGCCTGCTGTCTACAATGCGACGATCGGCCAGGGTGGTCAGGTGTTCACCGGCTTCTACGGCTCGGCGACCCCGTTCACGCCGCCGAGCGGGTTCACCCTCGGTGGGGTGCCGTGTGTTTCGACCTGACAGCGGCCGCTGGCTACCCTGCCTTGTATTGATGGCACGGTAAGGGAAAACGACGCATCTGGTGGGCCGGCTCCGTCGCCGGCCCGCCAGGTTTCGCCGGTCGTTGTCGAGGATGTGCGGACGCTGGCCGAGCTGGCTCAGGTGCTGCGGGAGTTGCGGCGGCGGCATGCTCGTCGCCTGCACAGCGCCGAGCCCACCTATCGCGAGTTGGCCGCCGCGACCGGCTGGTCGCACGGGATCATCGGCGAGTACCTGGCCGGGCGGGTGCTGCCACCGACGGACCGGTTCGACGTGCTGGTGCGGCTGCTCGGCGCCACACCGGCCGAGCAGGGCGTGCTGGCCACCGCGCGGGACCGGGTCGACGAGGGTCGGCGGCGCGGCAGTCTCATCGCCGGTGTGCCTCGGCAGTTGCCGTTGGACGTCTTCGGCTTCACCGGCCGGGTCGGGCAGCTTGCCGAACTGGACGCATTGCTTGAACGCCGGTCCGTCGCGCTGATATCGGCCGTCGCGGGCACGGCTGGGGTCGGCAAGACCGCGTTGGCCGTGCGTTGGGCGCACCGGGTCGCGGATCGCTTTCCGGACGGCCAACTCTATCTGGACCTGCGCGGCTACGATCCGCAGCGACCCGTCTCGCCGGACGAGGCGCTGGCCGGATTCCTGCGCGCACTTGGCGTGGACGGCATGGACATCCCGGGGGAGTTGGCTGAGCGGGCTGCCCGCTATCGCACGGTGCTGGCCGGGCGGCGGGTGCTTGTGGTGCTGGACAACGCATCCGGGCCGGACCAGGTGCGTGCGCTGCTGCCCGGCACGCCGTCCTGCTTCACGCTGGTGACCAGTCGTGACGACCTGACCGGGTTGGTGGCTCGGGACGGCGCCCGGCGGATCGATCTGGACACGCTGTCCGAGCGGGACTCGACAGCTCTGCTGCGGACCCTGCTCGGACCGCGTGTGGACGACGACCCGGCCGCTCCCGCGCTTGCCAGGA
>DATBCR010000854.1:0-5291 GCA_036270375.1 Pseudonocardiaceae bacterium
GTCAACACCGCCGCCGATGCGCCGTCGCCGATGATGAAGTCTGGCCGTAGGCACTGCCAGCGGTTCACCAAGGGTGATGTGGAATTGTCCGCCGCCACCGCAAGCGCCGTGCCGCCACCGCGCGCCATCAAGTACGTCGCCGCCAGTTCCAGCGCGCCGAACATCCCGTTACAGCCCTGGCGGATCTGCGCGGCCAGTAGGTCGCCGCCGACCAAGTGTCGCTGTAGCCAGAACTGGGGGAACCAGCCGTCCGGGCCGGAGTGGTAGTTGTCCGCGTACAGCAGCGCCGCCAGCGACGTCGGGTCGACACCAGAACGGTCGACGGCCTGCCTCGCCGCCCGCAACGCCATCTCCGGTGCCGGTGTGTCGCCCGCGCATGCGGCACCCCGCAGGCCCGTCTTGGCCACCGTGTCGGCGTCCAGGAAGCCCTGCGCTATCGCTGTGTCGACGCTGACCACGTCCGGCAGGTAAACGCCGAGACCGCTGAGATAGACGTCCGCCAGCTTCACTTCGTCTCCCGATGGCCCGACGCCGTCATCACGTAGCGGCCGTAGCCCGACTTGGCCAACCGCCTGCCCAGCCGGTAGCAGCTCTCCGCGTCGATGAAACCCATGCGGTACGCGATTTCCTCGATGCACGCGATCCGCACGCCCTGCCGGTGCTCCAACACCTGCACGTACTGCGCCGCGTCCAGCATCGACTCGTGTGTTCCGGTGTCCAGCCACGCGAAACCGCGGCCGAGGTCGACCACCCGCACCCGGTCCTGTGCGTGGTACGCCCGGATCACGTCGGTGATCTCCAGCTCTCCCCTGGCCGACGGCACTAGGTTCTTCGCGATGTCGATGGCACCGCTGTCACACAAATACAGGCCGGTGATGGCGCGGTTCGTCTTGGGGTGGACCGGTTTCTCCTCGATCGACACCAGCTTTCCACGATCATCCACCTCGCCGACGCCGTATCGTTCCGGGTCGGACACCGGGTAGCCGAACAGCACGCAGCCGTCCAACTCCTCGGTGGTGGCGCGCAGAACATCCGAGAAACCCGGGCCGTGGAAGATGTTGTCGCCGAGGATGAGCGCGACCGGGTCGTCGCCGATGTGGTCGGCGCCGATGATGAACGCTTCGGGCAGGCCGGCCGGCTCGGCCTGCACGGCGTAGTCGAGGGTCAGGCCCAGATCGCTGCCGTCGCCGAGCAGGCGCTGGAAATGGGGCAGGTCGGCGGGGGTGGAGATGATCAGGATCTCCCGGATGTCGGCCAGCATCAGCACCGACAGCGGGTAGTAGATCATCGGCTTGTCGTAGACCGGCAGCAGCTGCTTGGACACGGCGAGCGTGATCGGATGCAGCCGGGTGCCACTGCCACCGGCCAGGATGATGCCCTTCATGGGTCAGTCCACTTCGCTAGTCGGGTCGTGCAGCCAGGATTCGACCGCGTCCGCGCCACGAACGGCACCGCCCGCGGTCCGCACGTGCTGGCACATCCGCGCCACCCGCACCCGAACCAGTTCGTCGACGGCCACCTCGCCGACCACCGCCCGCAGGTCCGCCGCGGTCAGGTCGGCCCTGGACACGGTGCGACCGAGCCCGAGATCCTCGACCTGCCCGGCGATCACCTTCTGGTCGATCTGCGCCGGCACGGCCACCATCGGCACCTCGTAGAACAGCGACTCCATCACGCTGCCCATGCCGGCGTGCGTGACGAACACCCGCGCGTGCCGCAGCACCGCCGGATGCGGCACGAACTGGTGCGCCTCAACGTTGTCCGGCAACGGCCCCAGCTCGGCCGGCTCGACCCAGCCGCCGAGGGTCAGCACCACGTGCCACGGCTGCCCGGCGAACGCGCGCACACACGTGCGGAAGAACTCCATCTGGCCGGCGCTGTGCGAGGTGCCGAGCGAGATCAGCACGATCGGCAGCCCGTTGGCCGGCGGCGTCCACGCACCGCTGTCGGCCGCCTCGTCGAAGCACGGCCCGATGAACTCGTAGCGGTCGTCGAACGTGTCGCCCCGAATCTGGAATTCCTTGGGCAGGAACACCAGGTTGTAGCCGTAGTCACCGCCGAAGCCCTTTATGTCCACAGTGGACAGATCATGCGCCGCGAGCAGTTCACGCGACCGGCGCACGAAAGCCTGCACGTCGGGGTGGCCCGGGTCGACCACGGCAGGCGTGTGGTTCGCGGCCTGGGCGTCGTTCATGTCGAACGTCTTGTTGGTGGCGAACGTCGGGACCACCTGCGCGATCGGCCGGTGCCACTTCTTCGCCAGCAGCCGCGCGGTTTCCGAACTGGCCAGGTCGTGCACGAACAGGTCCGGGTGGTCGTCGGCGAACCGGCGGGCCGCGGTGTCCAGTGGCGCGATGCCCTCCGCGAGGAAGTTCAGCATCGTCCGCATCGCCCGGTCGGGGTCGTCCACCGCGCCGGGCGCGCTGGACCACGGAAAGGTCGACTCGTACCGGAGCACGTCGGCGCCGGTCGCCGCGACCCGGTCGGCGAACCGGTCCGCCACCGCGTAGGTGACCCGGTGACCGCGGCGCACCAGTTCCGCGGCCACCGGCAGCGTCGGTGCCACATGCGCGTATGCCGGGAAACTGAAGAAGGCCACATGGCTCACCGGCCCATCGTGACCTCGGGTCCGGTTCGGACATACCCACTACCACCGCAACTCTGGGCAATCACCCGGTTCGCCGACCGATTCCGGTGGCCGCCTTTACGAAATCTCCTAGTCATGGCGCCGGCACGGTCGAGTTGGCGTCCGACGAACCTACGCTCCGATCCAACCCGCCGGGCCACAACCGTGAAGGAGCGCCATGAAAACCAGGGTGACCGACTTCGCGTTGTTCGGTGGCCCACGGGAGTTCGCGGAGACGGTCCTCGTCGGGCGACCCAACACCGGCGATCCCGCGAGCCTCTACGCCCGGCTGGACGCGGTGCTGGAAACGGGGCACCTGACCAGTTTCGGCCCGATGGTCCGCGAGTTCGAGGCGCGCATCGCGGACCTGGCCGGCACCGCGCACTGCGTCGCCACCTGCAACGGCACGGCGGCACTCGAGGTGATGATCCGCACGGCAGGGCTGACCGGCGAGGTGATCATCCCGTCCATGACCTACGTGGCGACCGCGCACGCCGTCCGCTCGCTCGGCCTGACCCCGGTCTTCTGCGATCTCGACCCGCTCACCGGCTGTATCGACCCGGACCGGGTGGAGGAGCTGATCACGCCCGACACCAGCGGGCTGATCGGCGTGCACCTGTGGGGCCAGCCGTGTGACGTCGAGCGGCTGGAGAAGATCGCGGAGGCGCACGACCTGACACTGTTCTTCGACGCGGCGCACGGTGTCGCGTGCAGTCTCGGCGACACGCCCATTGGTGGCTTCGGGACGGCCGAGATGTTCAGCTTCCACGCCACGAAGGTGCTCAACACGTTCGAGGGCGGCGCCATCGTCACCAACGACGACCGGTTCGCCGACCGCGCCCGGCGCGTGCACAACTTCGGCTGGGGCGAGGGCCGGATGACCGATTTCGTCGGTGTCAACGCGAAGATGAACGAGGCGTCCGGCGCGATGGGCCTCACGTCCCTTGAGGCGCTGCCGTCGTCGATCGCGGCGAACCACGCCAACTACGTGCTGTACAGCGCCGAACTGTCCGGGCTGCCGGGTGTCACCGTGCACCAGTACGACGACCGCAACCGCAACAACTACCAGTACGTGGTGGTCAAGGTCGACGAGCAGGTGTGCGGGCTGCCGAGGGACGCCGTGCTCGCGCTGCTGCACGCCGACAACGTCCTTGCCCAGCGTTACTTCTGGCCCTGCGCGCACGAACTCGAGCCCTACCGCACCGAGACCCCGACCGCGCTGCCGGCGACGGAACACCTTGCGGCACAGGTGATCGCGCTGCCGACCGGACCCCGGACGAGCCGCGACACGATCGGCCGGATCTGCGGCCTGATCCGGCTGGCGGCCCGAAACGCGCCCGAGGTCAGCGCTCGCTGGCGGCTGACGAACCCCACGTGAGCAGCCCCTTCCCACGACGAGAGGCAGCAATGGCTTCCGGTCACGTGGCGTTCGTCAGTTTCCCCGGCTACGGCCACATCCGGCCCACCCTGGCCATCGTCGACGAGCTGCTGGCGCGCGGGCATCGGGTGACCTATCTGGTGGCCGACCGGTTCGCGGACGACGTGGCCGACACCGGCGCGGACGTCGTCACCTACCACTCGTCGTTCCCCGAACCGGTGCCGTCGCCGCCGGACCTGGTGCGGATGACGATCGAGTTCATCCGGGAGAGTTTCGCGCCGCTGCGCCCCGCCCTGGCCCGGTTCGACCCGGACCCGCCGGACCTGATCGTGCACGACGCGCTGGTGTCGGACACGGCGGGGATCCTGAGCCGGAAGTACGGCGTGCCGACGGTGCGGACGTTCCCTGGTTTCGGTGGCAACGAACAGGTTCCGCTCAACGGCGCGGAGACCCGGCCCGGCGAGCAGGCACTTGACCCGAACGATCCGCTGCTGGTGCGGTTCGGGTCGGAACTCACGGATTCGTTGCGGGCACTGGACATGGAGCTGCTCGCCGGGCAACAGCTTGCGGCCGGCGCGAACCCGGCGCACAACCTGGTGTTCGTGCCGGCGGCGTTCCAACCAATGGTGGACGCGTTCGACGACCGGTTCACGTTCGTCGGGCCGTGCCTACGCCGGTCCGAACTGAACGCGGAGTGGACACCACCGGACGCGGCGAAACCGCTGGCACTGGTGACATTGGGCACGTCGGCGAACCAGTCGCCGGAGTTCTTCCGCACGTGTGCGCGCGCGTTCGAGTCGGTGCCGTGGCAGGTCGTGATGACGCTGGGCCGGTCGATGGACCCGGCCGTGCTTGGCGCGCTGCCGGCGAACGTGACTGCGGTGAACTGGGTACCGCATCTCGCGGTTCTGCGGCACGCCAGCGTGTTCGTGTGCCAGGCGGGGTCGGGCAGCCTGATGGAATCGCTGTACCGGGGCACGCCGGTCGTGGTGGTGCCCCGGTCACCGGACTCGTTCGCGCTGGCCGAGCGGGTCGTCGAGTTGGGCGTCGGCCGGATGCTGGACGCCGACCGGCTCACCGCGGACCAGTTGGTGCACACGGTGTTGGCGGTCGCGGCCGACCCGTCGATCAAGGCCCGGGTGGCCGAACTGCGGCGCGCGGTCCGCGCGGCCGGCGGTGCGAGCCGAGCGGCGGACGAACTGGAATCCCGGCTGCGCCGCACCGTCAGTGTGGCCGGCTAGACGCGACGCAGCACGTGCAGCAGGTATTCCTTGCGGTTGAGCGGAT
>DATBCR010000855.1:0-6398 GCA_036270375.1 Pseudonocardiaceae bacterium
AGCCGGCCTGGCCGACCGGCCGGACGTCACGGTCCACGTCCACGAACAGGACAACCACTTGTTGTTCCCCGGCACCGGTCCGTCCACACCGGCCGAGTACGAGCCGGCGCAACACCTGGATGCTGCGATCATCGCCGACATCGTCGGCTGGCTGCCGGGCTAGGCGAGTTCCGCGATGCGGCAGATCGCGTGTGAAAAATCCATATGTCGCGTCGTGAAGGCGGCACTGGTCGCTGGATGCCGTTGGGCCGCAGAATAAGTCGCGAGCAGTTCGCTCACCCGCCGGAAGGGAGCGGAGCGTGCCATCTACAACGCGTGCGGTGAGGAATCACCTCTTGGACGACGGCGATCACCGGCTCGACCAGGTCGCGGCCGCGCTGAACAGCCTGCCCAGCTGGGGGCACCAGGAAGTGTTACGGGGACTGGTTCGCGCCGTTGGGCGCTACGAGCGCACCGGCGACGAGTCAGTGGTCGAGCACTTCATGGCAAGCCTCGACATGACCGCGCGAATGGAGCGCAACTCGGCCTACGTACTGGCTACCGCGGAACCCGAGGAGCCGGGCGAACCCCGTGAAATCCAGGACGTGATTGCTGGGATCGAGGCGCGTCACCGTGGCGACGGGACGTAAGCGACGCCGGCTCAACGTGGGTGTGGCCTTTCTGGAGAACTGGACCCAAACCGCCAGTCAGGCCGAGAAGAATGCGGTGTACGAAGTATTGTTCGCGGTGTCCGACGGATCTGTTTTTCGGACCCACAAGGTTCTGGACGATGTTCAGCGTCCGGGCGAGTTCTTCGTTCTGGTACGCGAGAACCTGGTCATCAAGATCGGCATGTACCCCTTCAACAACTTTGGCATCGCGTACATCGGCAGCCTGGACGACGCCCCCGATCTCGATCTGGACATCGCGTAGCGCGGTGTGCGACTCTGCCGGGGGCGTACCGCGCCAATGTCGATTTTGCATACGTCTCAAGCTTTGAGGAGGCACCATGTCATCAATGGACATTCCGGGTCTGGACGTGTCGTCCCGGGTTCGCGCCAGGGATATCCCGATGAGCGCGGTCGCGAACGTCGCGCGCAAGCTGTTACTGATCTCCGGCGCGGTGGACGCCACTGAACACGATGTCTCGATGTCCATCAGCCTGCCGGCACCGGGCCGGTGGCAGGTGATCAAGGCCGAGACGAACCTGACCGACCAGACCTGGGTGGCCATGCAGATCACCACGGACGAGGACACGACGTTCGTCAACGACGCCGACTCGTTCATCGCGTCCACGCAGTTCGCCAAGACCTTCATGACGCCCGACCTGCGCCGCCTGACCTTCTACCAGGGTGAGGTCCGGCCCGGCGAGGCCGCGGTGAAGATGTTCGAGCTCGAGGCGAGCAGCGCCAAGCCGACCTACGCGCACGCCCGCTACAGCCGGATCGCCACGGACAGCCCGGAACTCTCCGCTGAGAAGCTCGAACAGCTGATCACGGACGGGATGCCGCAGAAGCCGGTGCTGGAACTGATCGTCCCGGTGACCGTCATCGGATGATGACCGCGCGACCTTGACCGCCACGATGGCTGGCTCGCCCTGGCGATCCAGCCATCGCCGTCATCTGGGACGGTAATCGTGACCACCACCTTCGTTCCGCAGCCGCATCTGCTGGACTCGGCCCGCGGCCGGGACTGGCCGGTGTACCCCGCACTCGGTCAGCTTCCGCGCGCCGAGCGGGTGCCGACGCATGCCGACGTCGTGATCATCGGCGCCGGCCCGGCCGGTCTGGCCGTTGCGTCCGGGCTGTGGCATCTCGGCATCCACGACGTGGTCCTGCTCGACCGCACCGGCACAACGCCCGGCCAGCGGTTCTTCACCCGGATCGACGGCCTCGACCAGCGGGTGCTGCGCTCCCCCTACGAGCACCATCCCGGCGTCGAGGGATACCGCGACTGCGAGTTGCTTGACTTCGCCCGGCTGCACTGGGCGCACCTGAGCCGGGTGGAACGCCGGGAGATCCGGATGGCGCAGGCCGGCCACCGGTCCGTCGTGCCGGTCGACGTGTTCGAAGCGTTCTGCCGCCACGTCGCCACCGTGCACCAGGTCGGCAGGCGGACCTGGCAGGCGACGGTGCGGGAGGTGCGGCCGAGTGCGGGCGCCGTCGGAGTACGCACCGACCGTGGCGATGTGACAGCGCGTTTCGTGGCGATGTGCCTCGGCGAGGAACGGCGGGCGGCGCCGGCATCCTGGTGGGGCGGCGGCGAGCGGCCCCAGCAGGATGGCCGCTTCGGCTACTGGGACGAGCCGGTGCCGACGGGCGTGGAGTCCGTCGTGGTCGTCGGTGCGGGGCTCACCGCCGCGCACCTCGTGCTGAAGGCACTGCACGATGGCCAGCGGGTGCGGTGGGTGGTACGCGCCAACGAGGAGCGGTACCAGTGCTCGGACGTCAACGCGTCGTTCTTCCGGGCGGAGGGCCGTGCGCGCTTCGACGGCGTGCCGTGGTCGGACCGGCTGGGCCTGATGCGACGCGAACGCAGGGCAAGCGTGATGTTCGAGTTCCGTCCGCTGCTGCGGGCGGCCGAGGCAACCGGGCAGCTCACGGTCCACCGGGGCAGCGAGGTCACCGGCACGGCGCCGGGGTGCGTACTGCTGTCCGGCGGCGAGCGGGTCGCCGGCGACCACGTGGTGCTCGCGCTTGGCACGACGCCCTCGATCGGCGACACGCTGATGCCGTCGGCCGCGGTGGGCGCGCTGGACGGCTGGCCGGACCTGGACGAGCGCACCCTGGCGTACCGCGCCGCGCCGCGGGTGTTCGCGGTCGGCGCAGCGGCCTGCATGGTGCTCGGCCCGGCCGCCCGCAACATCGACGGCCACCGCGTGGCCACGGCACGGGTGGCCGCCACCATCGCGGCCGGCATCGCCGACGATGCCGTGCCAGACACGGCGTCGGAGACCGCTCGGCCCGGGGAGGTGACCGTGCGTGCCTGACCACGACGAGCTCGATCTGGCGTTCACGCTGCCCGCGGTCGACCATCCGGCGTCCGTCGAGGCCGGCGTGATCCTCGCCGGCCTTGACACCGAGCGGCTGCTCGCCGGCCTCGGCCTTGCCAGCGTTGCCGATGATCCGACGCTGGTGACGTTGCTGGTGGACCAGATCCGCCACGGCGGCGACGGCCGGTTCACGATCGACGCGGCGCTCGGGGTCGGCGCCGACCGCTGGCGTGCGGTGCGGCCGGCACTGGTCGCGACCGGCTACGGGTCCTCGGTCTCCGGCTCGGTACGGCAGGCATGGGAACGCGCGCTGTTGGTCGTGCTCGCCGCCGACATCGGTGCGCTCGGCCCGGCCAGCCAGGCCTACCTCGCCGCGTGCTGGCTGCGCCGCGACGGCATCGACCAACTGGCGGCCGAGTCGGCCGCCGTGCTCTGATCGCAGTGGAAGGACAGCCGTGCCGTTTCTGAAGTCGCTCCCCGAGGATGCCGTGCTGCTGCAGGTGTTCCGGGCCTACCCGGACACGGCGCGACCGCTGCTGGACTACCACGAGCTTGTGATGCGCGGCCCGTCGCCGTTCACCGCCGCGGAACGGGAACTGATCGCCGCCTACGTGTCCGGCGTCAACGACTGCACGTATTGCCACGGCGTGCACACCGCAACCGCTGAGGCCTTCGGGGTGCCGGCCGGCCTGCTGTCCGCGCTGCTGGCGGATCTGGACGCGGCGGCCGGGGTGGACGAGCGGATGCGGGCCGTGTTGCGCTACGTCGGCAAGCTCACCCGCACCCCGGCCATGGTCACCGCACAGGACGCCGACGCGGTGCTCGCGGCCGGCTGGGACGAGCGTGCCCTGCACGACGCGGTGCTCGTCTGCGCGTTGTTCAACTTCATGAACAGGATGGTCAACGGCCTCGGCATCAAGGCGGACGACTCGTACTTCGCGCTCTCCGGGAACCGTTTGCGCGAAGTCGGCTATACCGGACTGGGGGCGCTGCTGGACGGCTGACCGGCGGCGCCACCCGCAGGCACGGTGTCCGCTGATCGGTCCAACAGTCGCGCCAACTGTGAAAAAAGCAGGTATCGGTGCGTGATGTGCGCACTGTTCCTGTCGGCGGTGCTCGTCAATGATCGCCGTAGCCGCGGGTGCCAGCTTACCTGGGGAGGGTGCGATGCAGCCGGCTGTCTCTGGGCACGCGAATGTCGACGCCGACGGCACCACAGCAGACCCCCGTCCCGTATTACCCCCCACGATGGGCTTCAAACGTCACCTGCGCGTCGAAGTTTCCGACGGCGAGCGGGTGTACCTGTTCTCCGAGCACGGCATGCAGGTGTTGCGCGGCGCGGCGGTGTCCACGCTGGCACCGCTGCTCGACGGCTCCCGTGACGTGCCGGCGCTGCTGCGTGACCTGCCGGCGTGGCTGTCCCCGGACCAGGTCGCCAACGTCGTCGCACGGTTGGTCGACGCGGGTGTGGTCGCGCTGCGGCCGCCGTCGACCGGTCTGGACCACGACGAGGCCGCGCTCGGCTACTGGGAGGGCGCGGGTGTGGACGCGGCCGACGCCGTCGTCCGCACGGCACTCGACACGGTCCGTGTGTGCGCGGTCGGCGATGTCGACGGTGCCGCCGCCGAGAACGCGTTGCGGGCGGCCGGATTGCGCGTACTGGCCAAATCCGACAATGCGTTCGCGGACCTGTCGATCGTGCTGTGCGACGACTACCTGAACCCGGATCTGTCCGGTATCGACGCGGCACACCGGGAAGCCGGCCGGTCGTGGCTGCTCGCCAAGCCGACCGGCGCGACGGTGTGGGTCGGCCCGGTGTTCCAACCCCCGGGACCGGGCTGCCTGCACTGTCTGCAAACCCGGTTGTGGGGCCACCGCACGGCCGAATCGTTGGCACAGACCGAACTCGGCCGGCCCGGCCCGGCAAGGTATCCGACCGTCTCGGTACCGGCGTCGCGTGCGACGGCACTGCACCTGGTCGCGCTCGAGGCGACCAAGTGGTTGGCCGGCCACCGGCACAAGCATCAGAGCGGCGTGTGGACGTTCGACAGCCTCGACCTGACCGGCCGGCACCACGACTTCCGCGCGCTGCCACAGTGCGCGTGCTGCGGCGATCCGACCCTCGTGCGGCAGCGGGCCCACCGGCCGATCGTGCTCGGCGCGCGGAATCGGGTCACCGACAGCGCCGCCGGCCACCGCGCGCTGTCATCGGCCGAGATCAAGGCGCGCTACGGACATCTGGTCAGCCCGGTCACCGGCATCATCAAGGAGATTCGCCGCGACGAGCACGGGCCCGCGTTCTTCAACTCGTTCCGGTCCGGCGTGAACACCGCGGCGCGCCGGCTCAACCTGGACACGTTCCGGGCCGTGCTGCGGCGGGAGAACGGTGGCAAGGGCGTCACCGCCTTGCAGGCGGAGGTCAGCGCGATGTGCGAGGCGATCGAGCGGTACTCCGGACATTTCCACGGTGACGAGGAACGGATCCGGGGCAGCCTGCGCTCCCTCGGCGAACGCGCGATCCACCCGAACGCGTGCCAACTGTTCGACGAGCGCCAGTACCGCACACGCGCGGGGTGGAATCGGGCACACGCAATGTTCCAGCACGTGTGCCAGGAGTTCACCGACACGACGGTGACGGACTGGACTCCGGTGTGGTCCTTCACCGAGCAGCGCGAACGATTGCTGCCAACCGCGTTGCTCTACTTCGGTGCGCCGACGGACGACGGGCGCTACCTGTTCGCCGACTCCAACGGCAACGCCGCCGGCGGCAGCATCGAGGACGCCGTGCTGCAGGGACTGCTGGAACTCGTCGAGCGGGACGGTGTCGCGCTGTGGTGGTACAACCGGACCCGGATGCCCGCCGTCGACCTCGACGCCTTCGGTGACCCGTGGATCGACGAACTGCGCGAGGTCTACGCGGGACTGCACCGCGAGGTGTGGGTGCTCGACCTGACCGCGGACCTGTTGGTGCCCACCATGGTCGCGGTGTCCCGGCGCACCGACCAGCCGCGCGAGGAGATCATGTTCGGCTTCGGCGCGCACCTCGACCCTCGGGTCGCGCTGCGTCGCGCGCTGACCGAACTGAACCAGGTGATGCCGGCTCTGGTCGCGGACAACGAAAACAGTCGGTACGACTGCGACGACCCGGACGCCACCGAGTGGTGGCGGCACGCCACGGTGGCCAACCAGCCCTATGTGTGGCCGGACCACACCCAGCCGCCGCGCACGCCCGTGAGCTACGGATACGTGCCCTGCCAGGACATCCACGCCGGGATCACGCTGATCCAGGGCCGGCTGGAAGCACTCGGCATGCAACTGCTCGCGTTGGACCAGACGAGGCCGGACGTCGAACTGCCGGTGGCGAAGGTGATCGTGCCGGGACTGCGCCACTTCTGGGCACGGTTCGGCCCCGGCCGGCTCTACGACG
>DATBCR010000856.1:0-13153 GCA_036270375.1 Pseudonocardiaceae bacterium
CGCTGATCATCGGCATGGTGGTGCTGTTCCTGCTCTCGCCGCTGCTCGGCCTGATCACGCTGTGCGCCAGCCTGCCGCTGATCGCGGTGTCCACGCTGTTCGAGTCGCGCTACAAGGTGGTGTCGCGACTGGCGCAGGACCAGGAGGGCGACCTGGCCACCACCGTCGAGGAGTCGGCGCTGGGCATCCGGGTGCTCAAGGCGTTCGGCCGCGGACCGGAACTGCTGCGCAAGTTCACGGTGCAGGCCGTCGAGCTGCGGGGCACCCAGTTGCGCAAGATCCACATCCTGGCGTTCCTGTGGGCGGTGATCATCGGCCTGCCGGAACTCGGCATCGGCTGCCAGCTCCTGGTCGGCGCGCTGGGCATCGCGCACCACACGGTGTCGGTCGGCACCCTGGTCGCCGCGGTCACCGTGGCCACCTACCTGCGCTGGCCGACGGACTCGATCGGCTGGCTGCTGGCCGAGACGAACCAGGCCGCGTCCGCGTGCGAGCGGTACTGGGAGGTGCGTGACTCGCTGGTCACCATCACCGACCCGCCGCAACCACGCACCCTGCCCGCCGACGGCACGGGTCACCTTCGGCTGGAGGGCGTCCGGTTCCGCTATCCGGGCGCGGCCACCGAGACGCTGCGCGGGATCGACCTCGACGTGCGGCCGGGCGAGACGGTCGCGCTTGTCGGCGCGACCGGTGCCGGCAAGACGACGCTGACGGCACTCGTCGCCCGGCTGGCCGACGTGACCGGCGGGCGGATCACCGTGGACGGCGTCGACGTGCGCGAGTTGGCGTTGGCCGACCTGCGCACCGCGGTGGCGACGGCGTTCGAGGAGCCGGTGCTGTTCTCCGCGAGCGTGCGGGAGAACGTGGCGCTCGGCACGCCGGACGCGACCGACGAGGACGTCCGGTCTGCGCTGCGGGTGGCGCAGGCGAACGACTTCGTGGACGCGCTGCCGTGGGGTCTCGCCACCCGGATCGGTGAGCAGGGCCTGTCCCTGTCCGGCGGTCAGCGGCAGCGGCTGGCGCTGGCACGGGCGGTGGTCGGCCGGCCTGCGGTACTGGTGCTTGACGACCCGCTGTCCGCGCTGGACGTGCACACCGAGGCCGAGGTGGAACGGGCGCTGCGCACCGTGCTGCACGGCGTGACGGCGCTCGTGGTGGCGCACCGGCCGAGCACCGTGCAGCTCGCCGACCGGGTCGCGCTGCTCGCGGACGGACGCATCACCGCGATCGGCCGGCACCACGACCTGTTGGCGGACAACCCGGAGTACCGCTACCTGCTGTCCACACTGGACGATCGACTGCCGTCGGAGGAGTTGGCATGAGTACCGGGACAGAACCCGTCAGCACCGCCGTCGCACCGCTCGCGGAGGAGGAGTGGCGGGGGGTCGCGGCCGAGGATCTGGACGAGTTGACCGTCGCGATCGGGCTGAAACTGCAGGCCCGGTCGCGCCGGCTGCTGCGTTCACTCCTGAAACCGCACCGCAGGGCCGTGTTCGTCGCGCTGTTGGCGGTGATCGGCGAGAACCTGGCCGGACTGCTCGGTCCGGTGCTGATCGCCGCCGCGCTGGACAACGGCATACCCGACACGGTGCACGGCCACCCCGGTGTGCTGATCGCGTGCGTCGCGGGCTACCTGGCGTGCGGGCTGAGCACGGCCGTGCTGCGGTACGGGTTCCTGCGGCTGTCCGGCCGGATCGGCCAGGACATCATGCTGGACCTGCGGCGGCGGATCTTCGGGCACGCACAGGTGCTTTCGCTGTCGTTCCACGAGTCCTACACGTCCGGCAAGATCGTCTCCCGGCTCACGAGCGACACGGACTCGATCGACTCGCTGCTCGACGAGGGCCTGGACGGCCTGCTGTCGGCCGGGTTCACGGTGATCGGCGTCGGCATCATGATGCTGTGGCTGGACTGGCCGCTCGGCCTGCTGGTGCTGGTCGGGTTCGTGCCGCTGGCTTACGTGACCCGGTGGTTCTACCGGGGCTCGCAGGACGCCTACCGGGGCACCCGTGGCGCGATCGCCAAGATCATCGTGCACTTCGTGGAGACCATGAACGGAATGCGCGCGGTGCAGGCGTTCCGCCGCGAGACCCGCAACGAGCAGATCATGGACGGCCTGAACAGCAGTTTCCAGGAGGCCAACCGGGTCGCGCTGAGCGTGGTGGCCCGGTTCACGTCCACCGTGCGGCTGGTCGGCAACGTGTCGCTGGCGATCGTGCTGGCGATCGGCGCGGTCCGGGTGTCGGACGGCAGCCTGCAGATCGGGGTGCTCGCCGCGTTCACGCTGTATCTGCGGCGGTTCTACGACCCGCTGGACGACCTAGCGATGTTCGCCAACGCGTACACGGCGGCCAGCGCGGCGCTTGAGAAGATCTCCGGTGTGTTGGAGGAGCGGCCTGGGGTGCCCGATCCGGTCGATCCGGTGCCGCTGCCGCACGCGCGGGGCGAGATCCGGTTCGCCGACGTCGAGTTCCGCTACGGCCCGGAGACGCCGGTCGTGCTGCCGTGCCTGGACCTGCGGATTCCGGCCGGGCAAACGGTTGCGTTGGTCGGTCCGACCGGTGCCGGCAAGTCCACCGTCGCCAAGCTGGTCGCCCGGTTCTACGACCCGTCGGCCGGTGCCGTCGAGCTGGACGGGGTGGACGTGCGGCGGGTGTCGAACACCGAGCTGCGCCAGGCCGTCGCCATGGTGACGCAGGAGAACTTCCTGTTCTCCGGTTCGGTGGCGGAGAACATCGCGCTCGGCCGGCCAAGTGCCAGCCGGGACGAGATCAGGGACGCTGCGATGGCGGTGGGCGCGGACGAGTTCATCACGGCGCTGCCCGAGGGCTACGACACCGACGTCCGCAAGCGCGGCGGCCGGCTGTCTGCGGGGCAGCGGCAGATGGTCGCGTTCGCACGGGCACTGCTGGCGGACCCGGCGGTGCTGGTGCTGGACGAGGCGACGTCCAGCCTGGACGTGCCGACCGAGCGGGCCGTGCAGGAGGCGCTGGAAACGGTGCTGACGGACCGGACCGCGTTGATCATCGCGCACCGGCTGTCCACGGTGCTGATCGCCGACCGCGTGCTGGTGATCGACGACGGCCGGGTGATCGAGGACGGCTCGCCAGCCGAACTGGTCGCCGGCCGCGGCCGGTTCGCCGACCTGCACCAGGCGTGGCGGGACTCGTTGGCGTAGTGGGGAAACCGGCTCGGCCTCAGCGGGGCCGAGCCGGTTGCTACAGCGCTGTGAACAGCAGCGCGATCCAGCCGGTCACGATGCCGGCGACCACCCCGTACGCCACCCACCGCCACACCGGTGCCCGGCGCGCGAGCCACACCGACGGCGCGAGCCCGAGCGCGATCACCAGGTTGGCGATCAGCGCCAGCCAGCGACTGGCCTGCCCCAACGCCAGCGACAGCGAGACCACCACGATCAGCACCGACACCGTGGTGAACCCGCTGACCGTGAGACCGGTCGCCCACGGCGTCGGTTCGGCTGACCGCCGGGCGGGTTCACCCTGCCGCTGCCACCACTTGGCGACCTGGGCCTGGTCCTGGTCCTCGTCGGGCACCGGTTCGGACGGCGCGTCGACCTCGATGATCTCGCCGGTCAACGGGTCCGCGTAGCTCACCGGACGGCCCATCACCGCGGCCACCCGACCGGCCAGTTGCTGGCCCCGCCGGGAGATCAGCCGGGCGGCCGCGCTGTCCGCCGCATTGTCGCCGGCCTGGCCGTTGCGGTGCACGGCGTCCGCCACCCGCGCCCACTCGTGCAGCGCATCGGCCAGGTCGGCACCAAGGGTCAGGGTGTGCGGGTCGACCTCCTGCTGGTCATCGGCCTCGGTGTCGCCGGCCAGCAGCGCGCGACCGTCCCTGGCGCGTAGCTGCACGTCCGTTCCCCTCCTCCCGACACGGCCGAACGGCCGCACCGGCTATGAAATTACCCAGAAGTCACCAGGGTGTGAAATGCGATCGCGGCCGCCGTCGCAACATTCAGTGAATCGACGTCCCCGGCCATCGGGATGCACACCCGCTCGTCCGAGGCGGCCAGCGCGGCGTCGGTCAGCCCCGGCCCCTCCGCACCGAGCAGCACCGCGGTCCGCACGCCCGGCTGGACCGCTTTACGCAGCGGTATGGCGGTCGGGCTCGGGGTCAACGCGAGCACACGGAAACCCTTGTCGCGCAACCAGTGCAGCGCTCCTGGCCACTCCGGCACCGGCGCGAACGGCACCCGCAGCACGTGCCCCATGGACACCCGGACACTGCGCCGGTACAGCGGATCCGCGCAACCGGGGCCGAGCAGGATCCCGTCCACGCCGAAACCGGCCGCGTTGCGGAAGATCGAGCCGAGGTTCTCGTGGTCGCCGACGCCTTCGAGCACCGCGAGCAGCCGGGCATTCGAGACCAACCGATCCGGGTCGGCCGGCGGGGTCTTGTCGGCGACCGCGAGCACACCCCGGTTCAGGTGGAAGCCGACCACCTCAGCCATCACGTCCGCCGACGTCACGTAACAGGGCAGGTCACCGGCCGGCAGGTCGTCGGCCAAGGCGTCGATCCGCGCCCGCACGCCGAGCACCGACCGGATCGGATACGGCGAGCGCAACAGCCGCCGCACCACCACGACACCCTCGGCGATGACGAGGCCACGCCCACCCGGCCGGTCCGGGCGGCGGTCGGCGGTGGTGAGGTCGCGGAAGTCGTCCAGCCGCCGATCGGCCGCCGTATCGACCTCGAACACCTGTGGCACGGCGGAAGTGTGGCATGCCGGCCACGCCTTCCACGATGTGGGAGCCGTCAATCGAACGGCCCTATCAACCGGCGAGGACAGCGACTCCTGTCGACAGGTACAGCACCGGATTGGCCGCTAGCACAAGGTGAACCCACATGTAACGGTGGGTTTCCGCGCCGCTAGTCGCGCACGGCACAACGGCGAAGGAAGGCGGCCATGGGCCAGCACGACCTGGCGGGGCGACCATTCACCAGTGCCGATCGGGGGCAATACCGGCAGAAGGTACGACGGTGCCTCGACGCGCTGGCCACCATGCTTCGCGATGACGTGTTCTCGTTCCCGCAGCGGCACATGGGCCTGGAGATCGAACTGAATCTGGTGGACGCCGACCTGCGGCCCGCGATGGCGAACACCGCCGTACTGGAACGGATCGCCGACCCCTGGTTCACCACGGAACTGGGCCAGCAGAACGTGGAAATCAACGTGCCACCACGGCCGCTGTCCGGCAACGAGGCCATCGCACTGGGACACGATCTACGCGGTTCACTGGCTGCCGCCGACACCAAGGCCAACGACGCGGGCGCGGCACTCGTCATGATCGGCATGCTGCCGACACTGCGCGCGGAGCACTTCGATCCCCGTTGGCTGTCAGCGGGTTCCCGGTACGCCGTGCTCAACGAGGAGATCTTCGCGGCGCGTGGCGAGGACATGCTGCTTGACATCGAGGGCACGCCGATGCTCGGCCGGGTCGCCGAACGATTGCATACGCGTTGTTCGTCGATTCTGGCCGAATCGGCGTGCACGTCGGTGCAACTGCATCTGCAGGTCGCGCCGGACGATTTCGCGGCGTACTGGAACGCGGCGCAGTGCCTGGCCGGGGTGCAGGTGGCGCTCGGCGCGAATTCGCCGTTCCTGCTGGGGAAGGCGCTCTGGCAGGAAACCCGGATACCGCTGTTCCAACAGGCGACCGACACCCGCCCGGAAGAGCTGCGCAATCAGGGCGTCCGACCGAGGGTGTGGTTCGGCGAACGGTGGATCACGTCGATTTTCGACCTTTTCGAGGAGAACGCCCGCTATTTCCCGAGCCTGCTGCCGGAAACGGACGACGAGGACCCACTCGACGCGCTGGCCGCCGGCCGGGCACCGAAACTGACCGAACTGCGGCTGCACAACGGCACCGTGTGGCGCTGGAACCGGCCGGTGTACGACCTGATGGACGGCGTGCCGCACCTGCGGGTGGAGAACCGGGTGCTGCCGGCCGGGCCGACCGTGCTCGACCTGGTCGCCAACGCGGCCTTCTTCTACGGCGCACAGCGGGCGCTGGCCACCGAGGAACGTCCACTGTGGAGTCAGATGTCGTTTCAAGCAGCAGAGGAGAACTTGCGGGCCGGCGCGCGGGACGGGCTGGCCGCGCAGCTGTACTGGCCGGCCATCGGCTGGATCTCACCGGCCGAACTGGCGCTGCGCAAGCTGTTGCCGTTGGCGCACGACGGCCTGCGGGAGCTCGGCATGTCGGACTCGGCGCGGGAGCGGTATCTCGGTGTGATCGAGCACCGGTGCCTTGCCCGGCAGACCGGATCGAGTTGGCAGCGCGGGATGGTCGCGATGTTGGAGCAGTGCGGGGCGGACCGGGAGAGCGCGCTGAAGGGCATGCTGCGCGGGTACATGGAGCTGATGCACGACGGCTCGCCGGTGCACACGTGGCCGATCCGCTAGTCGGACGCACGGCGGAGCAGCACCAGACCGCAGACGGCGGCGGCGAGGACCGAGATGGCGCCGCCCGCGTAGTAGGGCGCCCGGCCGCCGAACTGCTCGGCCAGCCAGCCGGACATCGGGCCGCCGATCGGGTTGCCGCCGAGGAAGACCAGCATGTAGAGGCCCATCACCCGGCCGCGCAGCTCAGGTGTGATGGACAGCTGCATGGTGCTGTTGGCGGCCGTGATGAACGTGATCACGGCCGCGCCCATCGGGATCAGCACGAGGCCGAACAGGAGGTAGGTCGGCATCGCGGCCAGCACCAGTTCCAGCGCGCCGAACACCAGCGCGCCACCGATCACCAGCCGCAGCCGGGGCCGGCCACGGGCGGACCGGCGGGCCGCGAGCACCGAGCCGCCCAGGGTGCCGGCGGCCATCATGGTGCTGAGCAGGCCGTAGCCGCTGGCGTCGCGGTGGAAGACGTTCGCCGCGACGTTGGCGAGGGTGGTGAAGAACGTCATGCCGAACGTGCTGACGCAGAACACCAGCACCAGCAGTACGACGAGGTCGGTCCGGCGGCGCACGTAGCGGATGGCCTCGGCGAGTTGGCCGGGCTGGCGGGGTACTTTCGGTACCACGTGCAGTTTCGTCGGATCCATCGCGAACAGCCCGACGATGACGGCGACGAAGCTGATGGCGTTGATCAGGAACACCCAGCCGGTGCCGACCCAGGTGATCATCACGCCGGCCACGGCAGGGCCGACGATCCGGGCCAGGTTGAACGTCATCGAGTTGAGCGCCACGGCGTTGGTGAGCTGCCGCCGGCCGACCATCTCGCTCACGAACGACTGGCGGATCGGTGCGTCCATCGCGCTGAAGCAGCCGAGGACGAGGCAGAACAGGTAGACCTGCCAGAGCCGCACGATCCCGGAGACGTCGAGCAGGCCGAGCACGAGGGCACAGGCGCCCATGCCGGCCTGCAGCCGAAGGAGCAGCCGACGCTTGTCCATGCGGTCGGCGAGCATGCCGGCCCACATGGACAGGACGAGGGTCGGCAGGAACTGCAGGGCGGCTGCGATACCCAGGGCCATCGGACTGCGCCCGGACAGTTCGAGTACGAGCCAGTCCTGGGCGACGCGCTGCATCCAGGTGCCGACATTGGACACGACCTGTCCGCTGGCGAACAGCCGGTAGTTCCGCTCCCGCAACGACCCGAACGTGCCGCCATGCCTGGATTCGTCCGCCACCAACGACTCCGCGGGCGGCACCGAGTCATGCAATGACGCGCCCGGTCGCGACTCGCCCGCCGCCTGCCGTGCCAAGGGCTCGCGCGGGACCGAATCACGCAGCGAACGGGACATACTCGCCGGCGCCGGCGGCTGGTCGACCGGCGACTCACTCGGCACCGGCCGACGCGACACCGGCTGTTGCGGCGACGGCTGCCGCGACTCGCTCGGCACCGGCTGGAGCGATGCTGGCTGTGTTGGCGATGACTGCCGCAGTTCGCTCGGCACCGGCCGGAGCGATGCTGGCTGTCGCGGCGACGGCTGCCGCAATTCGCCCGGCACCGGCCGCAGCGATGCTGGCTGTCGCGGCGACGGCTGCCGCAGTTCGCTCGGCACTGGCTGGCGCGATGCTGGTTGTGTTAGCGATGGCTGCCGCGACTCGCCCGGCACTGGCCGGAGCAATGCTGGTTGTCGCGGCGATGGCTGCCGCGGTTCGCGGGTGGATGGCTTGGGTGTTGGCGGTTGGGGCCGGTTCGGGATGGGCTGAGCTGCCGTTGTCGCTTGTCCGTCCGCGCCTGTCGCCACCCGTTACTGCCCCGCCATCCTGTCGATGATCTCAGCCGCTTTCGCGAGCAGTTGTCGTTCGTCCTCGTTGAGTTCGGCCAGGCGGCGGTCCAGCCAGGCTTCCCGGGCGGATACCTGGGCGTCGTGGAACGCTCTGCCCTCGTCGGTCAGGGCCACGATGGCCTGGCGGCCGTCGGTCGGGTGGGGTTTGCGGGTCGCGAAGCCGAGTTCTTCCAGGGCGGCGATCACCCTCGTCATCGACGGCGGCTGCACGCCCTCCTTCGCGGCCAGTTCCCCCGGCGTCAGCTCGCCGCACTTGAACAGCGTGGACATCGCCGCCAGATGCGTGAGCGACACGGCCGAACTGGTGCGCTGGGCCCGCAGTCGCCGGTTGAGCCGTACCACCGCCAACCGCAGCCGGCTGGCGAGGGTCCGTTGCTCGGACGCGGACTCCGACACGCTACTTAGCATACCTCACGAACTATCTCCCCGACCCTGTCACGAGCCGGCGCCGGTGTAGATCTGGGCGGCCGGCGGGGGCGACACCGGCACCGGCTGGTTCCACCCGGTGAAGTCCAGCGAGCCGGATCCCGAGGCCGGGGCCGTCATCCGGGCCAGGTAGTGCGGGCTGGACTTCGCGATGTAGACAGTTGACCCGTCCGTGGACTCGTACACCAAGGCCGGCGTGTTGTTGACCACGTCCGTGCCGGTGAGCGTCGGCGCGGCACTCGTCTGGGCGAACATGTTCGACACGAAACTGTCGAACGTCAGCAGCGGCTTGAGCCCGGCGACCATGCTCGACGCCAACGGCGAGTCCGACGACACCCACTTATTGGTCAGCACAGCGCCGGCCTGGCCGACCGCCGAGTTGGTCGACTGGCTGATCAGTTGCGGCGTGAACTGGACGTAGAACTTGCCGCCGGCCGACAGCACCGGAATCGCGGCGCCGCCCTCGCTGATCGTGCCGGAGGCCGTGTTGTCCTTGTTCAGCTGCAGGTCCAGGCTCAGCGAACCGGTGTTGTTGGTCAGCGTGCCCTTGATGTGCACGGCAGTGGCACCGAGAAACGCCGTCCGGACCGCGTTCTCCACCTCGCTGCCGGCAGGCGCGCCCGGCACGCTGACCGCCTTCGGCACCTGCGACGTCCCACCGGACGCGGCCGGCGCATTGCCGGAACAGGCCGTGACGAGCAACACCGCACCGAGCACGACGGGCAGCAGCGAACGCGACATGCGCCCATGGTGCCGGACGCACCCGAATGGCGGACAACCGGCTAGCCTGCGACGGTGTCCGCGAACGCACCCCGACTGCCGAAACCACCGCCGCTGCCGGCGCGCTGGGTGGACTTGCGGCCGTTGGTCGCGATCGGCACCCTGCTGTGGTTCCTCGGCTTCTGCGGACTGCTCGTCGCGCGCTACGGCTATCACGCCACGACCGGGATCTGGCTGCCCACCTGCCTCGCCGGCTGGGTGCTCGGGCTGATCGGCACCGCGATCATGTACTGGCAGCGCGCCGCCGCCCGCCGTGGTTCCCGTGGGGCGCAACAGGTGTAGCTACGCCAGTGCGGTACCCGGTGCCGGATCGTTCAGGACGGCGGCCAGTTGCCACCGGTCCGCCCAGCGGTCGGTCGCCCACGCCAATGCCCGCGCAAGGCCGTCCATGCTGTCCTCCGCGTGCACGACCTGGCCGTCCACCCACCACGGCACCCGCGTGTCGGCGACCGTCAGTTCGTCGTGCAGCACAACGGATCCGGCCGGCACCGGCACGTCCAACAGCGCGCATGCCAGCCGCACCGCGCCCAGTTCGGTCCACGCCACCGGCTCGCCGGCCGAACTCGGCGCGTCCGTGATCAACTCGCTGGCCAGCGGCACGTTCAGCAGATCGGCCAGTGCACCGTCCAGCGCCGACCCCCGGGCCGCGACGACCCGCGCGGCGCCGAGCACGGCCAACAGCCACGGTCGGTCCAGCACGGCAACGTCCGCGGCCGGCACGGCGTCGCCGGACAGGGCACGCACCCGATCCGGCGGGTCCACCTCGGCCGGGTCGAACACCTCCGTCAGCGCGGCCTCGGCGAGCACGGCGTGCACCCGGAACGCCAGCCCGACCGGCATCGTCCGCGCCGGATCGGCCAAGCGGTCCAACAGGTCCGCGGCCTGGTCGAGGTCGGTGACCGCCAACCGGTCCCGCACGCCGAGATCGGCGAGCAGCCCGGCCGGCAGGTCAACCGGCACCGGGTCGTACAGGCCGTCCAGGTCCACGGCGTCCGCCAAGCGCCACTCCCGGGGCGGGTGGCCGGCCAGCAACGCGAACCTGGTCAGCCACCAGGCCGAATAGCCACGCGGATCGGCCAACGCCCGCCTGGTGTCGGGCTGGGCGGCCAGCAGGTGCAGCGCGGTCGGCCACTCGTCCGGATCGACCAGGTCCAGGTCCCGGATACCGACCACGGTCATCGGCCGCGTGTCGCCATCGACGGACGCCCACCAGTCGGGTTCGTCGGCCAGTTCGTGGTCCGGGCCGGTCGGTGACTCGTCGACGATCACCGCGAACGAGTCGAGTACGCCGACCGCGCGCAACACCTCGGCCGGCCACGCCGCTGCCGGCTCGTCGGCGAGTATGGACAGCGGGGCGTCCGGGCCGATCGCCTCCTCCGCCAACACATCCAGCAGCGGGGCCGTGGGCAGCACCAGTTCGTCGGCCCGGCGCGGCTCACCCTCGGTGTCCAGGAGGGCAAGGCCGCCGAGCCAGGGCAGTTCGCCGGGCTCGATGCCGGCGGCGGCGACCAGCCGGAGCACCATGTCGGCCAGTTCACCTGGCTCGACACCCGCGTTGGCGTCCGCGACGGACCGGTCGACGGCCTCCCGGATCGCCGGTGCGGCCAGCAGGTCCACCGGGCCGGCCGGGCGGGCGCCGAGCCGTTCCAGCAGTGGGTGCGCGGCGGCCGGGTGCGCGATCCGTAGGCCCGCGATGTCCGCACCGGTCACCAGGTCGCCCAGTTCGGCCGACGGCAGCAGCACATCCCGTGGGCCGAACGCCATCCGGCCATCGATCAGCGGCACCGGCAGGCCGCCCAACTCGTCGTTCGACGCGGTGCCGCCGTCCGACAATCGGCTCAACGCAGTGTAGAGCGACGACCACCAGCCCGGCTCACGGTCCACTCCGGACACTGCCGCGACCAGGTCCGCCGGGTACAGCCTGCGCACGCCGAGGGCCGCAAGCGCCCGCGTGTGTGTCGACTCGGCCAGCCACCACGCGGCCAAGCCCGGCACCACGTCGGCCAGCAGTTCGGCCAGTTCGGCGTCCGGCACGTCGAGGCAGGCCGCGCCGCCGGGTGTCAGGTCGTCGTCGCCGGTGTGCTGTGCGGGCAGCCAAGTGGAAGCCAGTGTCGCCATGATCGCGCCGCGCAGCTGTTCGTCCACTTCGGACAGTGGGAAACCGGGCAGCGGCACCAGAGCGGTGCGGTGCGGGCCGGGCAGGCCGCGGACGAGCGCCAGGTACTCGGTCGCGGCGGCGGCCAGGACGGCGTCGGCGGCCGGGCCCGGCAGCAGGCGACGGCGGTTCGGCTCGACCGGCATCGTGGCGAACAGCCTGGCTGGCAAGGACAACCGCTCGTCGGTGGGCGTCGGCGCGTGCAGCACGTCCTCGGCCAGCGGGGCCGGCGCGCCGTCGGTGGCCAGTGGCAGTGCCCAGCACACCGACCACTCCGGGCGGTTGCGTGCCTCGACGCCGAGGTGACCGGCCTGTTCGTCGGTGAGCGTGCCGGTGGCGCGGCGGGTCAACCAGGTCGCGGTGCCGTCCGGACCGGTCAGCACGACGACGCCGTCCGGTTCCTCCGTTCGGGTCCACGTGTCGGCGCCGACCATGATGGTGTGCAGGCCGGGCAAGGCGAGCAGCAGGTCGGCCGCGTCGGTGGTGGCCCGGTCGAGCAGGTCCGCCGGGTCGACGCCGGCACGCAACGGCAGGCGGACGTCGGTGCTGAAGCCGTGCGGCAGCGGGTCCTCGTCCGTGCCGACCGGCCAGGCCAGCCGCAGCACCGGCACCTCGGCCGACCGTAGCGCGAGCAGTTCGGCCAGCCGGTCGTGGCCGGCGACGGCATCGCGGGTGCGGGCGGCGTCGAACGCGATACCGCCGGTGGCCGACACCATCCTCGGCGCCTCGGTCACCGCGAGCACGGCGGCGAAACCGACACCGAACCGGCCGACCTGCTGGCCCGCGCGTTTCCCGGATGCCCGCAGCGAAGCCAAAGCCTCGACTCCGGCCGCGTCAAGCGGTGCGCCGGTGTTGGCGGCACGCAGTTCCGGGCCGGCCGGAGTGTCCGTGATCCGCAGCCACAGCCGACCCGGCACACCGGCGGTCGCGGCGGCGTCGGCGGCGTTCTGGGCCAGTTCGACAAGCAGCCGGTCCCGGTAGCCGCCGACGCGGAGGTCGTCCTCGGCGTTGGCGTCCTCGCGGAACCGGGTCGGCGAACCGCGCCATGCGGTCAGCACCGAGTCCCGCAGCGCGGCCGTGCGGAACGGATCCGGATCAGTGGGAGCCGTGGTGGGGAACATGGGCGTCAGGTCACGTCGTCTTCGGTCGGCCGGACCGGCTCGGCGGGTTCCGCCTCGGCCACAGCGACATCGACCACAGCATCGACCGACAACACCGGCTCGTCGGCCTCGGCCACGGCGACTTCGGCGGCATCCTCAACCGACAACATCGGCTCGTCGGATTCGGTCGTGGTTTCCGCGACTTCTGCGGCATCCTCGACCAACAGCATCGGCTCGTCGGCCTCGGCCACAGCGACATCAGCCGCAGCCTCGACCGACAGCACCGGCTCGTCGGGTTCGGTCGTGATTTCCATGATTTCCGTGGTTTCCGCGACTTCTGCCGCAGCCTGGACGGACAGCATCGGCTCGATGTCCATCGTCGTGTCGTCGTAGACCAGGTCGACGACCGGGACCGGGGACACCAACTCCACCT
>DATBCR010000857.1:0-16811 GCA_036270375.1 Pseudonocardiaceae bacterium
GCCTAGGCGTTCGCCGGTGGGGACCAGGGTGGCTATTGCGGCTGCTATTGCTTGTCTGCCGTTGCCGGCGAACAGGAGACTGTCTGGGTTTGGGGTCCAGGTGGCTCGGGTTAGTAGGGATGCGGCGGCTTCTCGGTTTTCTGGGCTGCCTGCGACGGTTGGTGGTCTCAGAGTCCCTGCCAGGGTGTCGGGGCGTAAGAGATGTTGGAGGCTTTCGGCTAGTAGGGCTGGTTGGTTTGACAGTATTGGGAAGTTCAGTTCCAGGTCTACGCGTGCGCTGCCGGGTTCGGCCAGGGCTGGGTCGAGGGGTGGCTCGGCTGTGCGCACGAACGTGCCCCGGCCTACCTCGCCTACGGCGAGGCCCCTGCGGATCAACTCGCCGTACACCCTTGCGGCTGTTGAGTTCGCTATGCCTTGTTGACGGGCGAACTGGCGCTGTGGCAGGAACTGGTCGCCGGGTCGGCGGTGGCCGGTGGCGATCTCGGCGGCCAACTGGTCGGCGATCAGGCGGTAGTCGTCCATCGGGCCATCCGGGATTGCTCCGAGTGCAAAGTTCCTATTGCACTGAGATATTGCTCCGCATAGCCTTGAGGTGTCAAGGGTGGTGGGTCGGGGAGGGTGAAATCTTGTGAGCTCCTTATCTCTTGGTGGGATCACGCTCGGGTATGACGACGTTGGACTTGCTGAGCCGCTGGTTCTGGTGCACGAGCATCCGTTTGATCGGTCGATGTGGCGCCCTCAGGTTGACGCGTTCGGTCGTGGTGGGTGGCGGGTGATTGCGCCGGATCTTCGTGGCTACGGTGAGAGCACTGTCGTACCTGGGGTCACGACTTTGGAGACCTTCGCGCGGGACATTGCTGGGCTGCTTGATCACCTTGGCGTTGCGCGGTTCGTGCTCGGCGGGCTGTCCATGGGTGGGCAGATCGTCATGGAGTGCTACCGCCTGTTCCCGCGGCGGATTCGTGGGCTGTTGCTTGCGGACACCTTTGCGGCGGGTGAAACGCCGGACGGCACAGTGGTACGGCGGGAGATGGCCGAACGGTTGCTGCGCGAGGGAATGCGGCCGTACGCCGACGAGGTGTTGCCGAAAATGGTGGCGCCGCACAACATCCGCACGCTGCCGAGCATCGCCGAGCACGTTCTGCGCATGATGCGTGGCACGTCACCGGAGGGTGCGGCGGCCGCCTTGCTCGGCCGGGCCGAACGGCTCGACTACCGAAGCATGCTGCCGAATGTCACAGCGCCGACCCTTGTCGTGGTGGGGCGGGACGACGACTTCACGCCGGTTCGCGATGCCCAACTCATCCACGATCTCATCCCCGGCGCCACGCTCGACGTCATCGATGGGGCCGCGCATATGCCCAACCTCGAACGGCCCGCCGAGTTCAACATGGCCCTCGAACGGTTCCTTGCCGGCCTGCCCAAGGCGGCGCGGAACCGCACGGCGGGATGACGTCCGGGCCACGGCCGTGCGAGGGTGCGTGCATGACTACTGAGCGGTTCGAGGTGGTGCGGGAGATCGCGGCTCCGCCTGCCACGGTGTTCGCGCTCCTGTGCGACCGACAGGGGCACGTGACGATCGACAGTTCCGGGATGCTCCAGTCCGCGGACGGCGAGCCGGTGACCAAGGTGGGGGACCAGTTCGTCGTGCACATGGATCGGGAGTCGCTGAACGACTACCCGCTCGGTAAATACGATGTGACCGTCACCATTACCGAGTTCGCACCCGATGCGCATATCGAATGGACGATCACCGGGCGTATCAAACCGCCTATTCGGCACCTGTACGGCTACCAGTTGGCGCCCAGTGAGATCGGCACCCGGCTGACGTCATATTACGACTGGAGCCAGATCGAGGAGTCGTGGCGCGACAAAGGCATCTTCCCGGTCATCCCGGAATCCGCCCTGCGCGCCACACTCGGCATCCTGGCCCGAACCGTGGAGCAACGGCGTTAGTCGTACGGGAAACCGCTGAACGGCTGGACCACGCTCTGGTCGGCGTTCGACGGGTGCGCGGTTGATGTGCTGATTAATCCGAACGCTGCGGCAATACCGAAAGCAATCGTGGCGATGATGGCGAGTATCCGGCCGCTGTGCATGGTCCCTCCTGATGGGCATGAGGTAGCCGTGCGGGACTTATCGATGTCACCATCAGATTGACAGCCGGGGTCGGGCGGCACATCGCCGTCAGGTGAACAGGAAATAAAAATTCGGTCACGCCCAAACCGATCACGTCGAATGGGGAAACAACAGGTATTCACCAGGGAAACCGATGGGTTGTCATTCCTCCGCAAGTGGATCTGTCGACGATCGGATATCTGTTGTTAATCCGGAGTTTTCCTAGTATTGTCCCCGTCGTGGTCTCAACCCCACTCTCGCTCGTCGGTCGAGATCGGGAGCTTTCCTGGTTGCTACGCCGAGTGACCGACACGGTCGCCGGGCGCGGCCATGTCGTGCTGGTCGAAGGGGAGCCGGGGATCGGCAAGACGGCGCTGGTGCGCGCGGTCTGCGCCGCCGCCGCGGACCGGGGCGCCACCGTGTTCCTCGGCGCCGGCGACGAACTCGCGCGGGCGTTGCCGCTGGTCCCGCTGCTGGACGCGCTCGAAGTGTCCGAATCCAGCCCCGACCCGGACCGGGCCGCCGTGATCCGCCTGCTGCACGGGGACACCAAGCAGTCGACGGCCGATCTGGTCGCCGCGGCCGGTGAACGGCTCATCGGGCTCGTCGACGACGCCTGTGGCCGGGGCCCGACCGTGCTGGCCATCGACGATCTGCACTGGGCCGATCGGGTGACCATCGCGGTCTGGGGCCGCCTTGTCCGCCTGTTGCCGCACCTTCGGCTGCTGCTGATCGGCACCGTCCGGCCGGGCACCGACCGCGACGAACTGGCGGTGGCCCGTACCAAGCGCGCCAACGTCGAGCGGATGTTCCTCGGTCCGCTGTCCCGGCCAGCGGTGCAGGATCTGGTCACCCGGCTTGCCGGTGGCTCGCCGGCTCCCGCGTTGACCGCGCTCGCGCAGGGTGCGGCCGGGAATCCGTTGTACCTCACCGAACTGGTGGAGGCGCTGGCCCGGGACGGCGGGCTGGACCTGAGCAGGAACGGGATCGCCGGCATCACGGACGGTGGCGCGCCGAGATCGCTGTCCTCGGCGATCGAGAGCCGGCTCGGGTTTCTCGGTGAGGACACGCATCTCGTGCTGCGGGCGGCGGCGCTGCTCGGTGTGCGGTTCTCCGTCGCCGATCTCGGGGTTGTGTTGCGCCGCCGGGTGGCCGAGCTGATCCCGGCGTTGGACGCGTCGTGTGTCGCCGGGGTGCTC
Organism: Pseudonocardiaceae bacterium; assembly: GCA_036270375.1. Lineage (GTDB taxonomy): Bacteria > Actinomycetota > Actinomycetes > Mycobacteriales > Pseudonocardiaceae > DATEPR01. The sequence continues at coordinate 3,318 of DATBCR010000857.1, forward strand.
GAGGACGTCGACGGTTACCTGTCCTTCCGGCATCCGTTCGTCCGATCCGCGCTGTACGAAGGCATTCCGGTCGCGGTGCGGGCGGCGTGGCACCTTGAGGCGGCCCGCGCGCTGGCCGAGGCCGGCGCGGCCGTCGACCATGTCGCGCGGCAGCTCATCGCGGCCTGTGACCTGCGCGCCGACACCCCGCACGAACGCGGCGCGGACGACTGGATGCTGACCTGGCTCGTCGCCAACAGCGCCGCCCTTGCCAGCAAGGCCCCGGCCGCCGCCGCGAAAATCCTCCGCGAGGCCGTCGAGCCGGCCACCGGCGACGAGCGGCACGCCGTACTCGTGTGCCGGCTGGCCGAGGCGCTGTACCGGGCCGGTGACCTGGCCGAGGCCGAGCGGGTCGCCGTGCGGGGCCTGGCGGAAATCGGTGACGTCGCCTGCCTCACGGACCTGCACGCGACCCTCGCGCAGTGCAGGTCGATGACGGGCCGTGCGGCGGAGTCGTTGCGGGAGTTGGACACCGCGCTCGCGGCCGGCGGATTCGACGGCCGGCACCGGGCCCGGCTGCAGGTGCTGGCCGCACGGGCACGGTGGAACGTCGGCGATCTCGACGCGGCCGACCGGCTGGCCGAGACGACGCTTGCCGAGACGACGCTGGCCGACACCAAGCACGAAGCGCACGACCCGATGGCCGCGGGCTGGGCACTGCACGTCCGCACCATCGTCTGCCTGGAACGCGGCCGCATGCGGCAGGCGCTGCCGCTGTTCGACCAGGCCCTGCACGTCGTGCGCGGCGACCCGGCGATGACGGATCTGTTGCTGCTGCTGCAGATCAACCGCGCGCTCGCACTCGCCGGCCTGAACAGGGCAGACGAGGCGATCGCGGCCGCACGGGACGTCCGCGAACAGGCCGACCACGCGGGCCACGTGCTGCGGATGGCGCAGGCGTCCAGCGCCCTCGGGCAACTCCTCTACGACAGCGGCGGCTGGGACGACGCACTCGTCGAGGTCGAACTGCTGCCGGATGACCTGAAGAACCCGCTGGTCTGCTGCTGCGATCACGGCATCGCGGCGCTGATCGGCCTGCACCGGGGCAGCCCCGCTGCCCGGTCGCATCTGGCCACAGTCCAGCCGTACCAACGGGAACTCGGTGAACGCGTGGTCCCGGCGCTGGCGCTGGCGACCAGCCTGGCCGCCGAACAGGCCGGCTCGGCCGACGACGCGCTCGCCATCCTGCTCGCGGCGGGCGGGCTGGACGTCGAGGACCTGCTGCCGGAGATCGTGCGGCTCGCTGTCGGGCTCGGGGACGCGGACAACACGCGGCTCGCGGTGGCCAGGGTGGCGGCGCTCGCGGCGGATACCTGTGTGCCGCACCGGAACGCGGCCCTGTCCTACTGCCGAGGCCTGTGCGACGGCGGCGGCGAGACGCTGCTGCAGGCCGCCACCGGTTACCGGGACGCCGGCCGGCCGCTGTCGCAGGCGCGGGCGCTGGAGGCCGCCGCGCTCGCGTTCGCAGAGGACGGTGCGACGAGTTCGGCCAAGGCGGCGTTCGCACGGGCCGTCGACCTGTACGCCGCGTTGGGCGCGGAGTGGGATGTCGCACGGGCGCAAGCACTCCTGCGGCCGCACGGGATCCGCCGGGGTCCACATGCGACACACCGGCAGGCCCGCACCGGCTGGCTCAGCCTGACCCAGGCCGAGGCGACCGTCGCCGCGCTGGTGATGGCGGGCCTGTCCAACCGGCAGATCGCGGAGCGCCTTTTCCTGTCACCGCGCACGATCGCGACGCACGTGTCGCACATTCTGGCCAAACTCCAGGTGCGCTCGCGGACCGACATCGCCCGCGAGGCCAGCCAGCGCCAGTCCGCGTCCGGGTGACTAGAACCGCCGTTTGCGGTGGTGCGACGCGCGTGCGGCGTGCAGGCGGTAGCGCATCGGGAGCACGTACCACCACATGCTGAACCAGCCGAGTATGCCACCGGTGATCCACAGCGCGGCGGCCGCGCCGAGCGTGACGTCCAGGATCAGCAGCATCGCCATCGCGAGCGACAGCATCATCAACAGCAGACCGACCAGCGCGAGCCGGCTGGACGCGCGCACGAGTTCCCGCTTGAGCCGGCAGCGGAACACCACCCGGTGGAACGCGGCCGGCGCGATCAGCAGGGCGGTGGACGCGGCGCCGAGCACGAGACTGGCCACGTACGCGTCCCGCTGCAGGCCGGTGAACAGCGCGAATCGCGGCGTGAACGCGAGTGCCAGCAGGAAAGCCAGCAGTACCTGCACGCCGACCTGGGCGACCCGGACCTCCTGCAGCAGTTCGGCGAGGTTGCGATCGAGCCGCTGGTTGGGGGTTTCGCCTCGGGCGTGGTAGTTCCACCGGTCGTCGTCGGTCATCGTGTCGCCCGTGACGACGGTTCGGTGGTGGTCCACGGCTGCTCCCGGCTGGCTCGGCATTGGGTGACCTCAGCATCGGCCGGCACCGTGAATGGAAACATCCGTCACGTGACCGAATTCGTTCAGTTCAGGGCAGTGCGGCGGGCGTCGGCACCGGATTCACCGGCCGGTCGAGGTCGGTGGCCACGATGAACTGATCGGTGAGAACGGCCGCTACGCTGAGCTGTTCAACCTTCAGGCCGCTGGTTACCGCTAAGCCAACCGGCTCGGGAATGGGTGTGGATGACCGACGACCCGCGCGACCGGCTCAGGTCCATGGTGGCGAACGGGGACGGCTCGTCCCCTGCGCTGTCGCGGATCTGTGCGCTCGCCGTGTCCGAACTGGCGGTCAGCGGCGTCGGCCTCACCCTCGTCGACCGGGACGACGGGGTCGACCCGCACCAGCGGCTGGTCCGGGCCACCGACCCGGTCGCGGCCCGGCTCGAGGACCTGCAACTCACCGTCGGCGAGGGGCCGGGCCTGGCCGCCGTCGCGTCCGGTGCCGCCGTGCTCGTGCCCGACCTGGCCGCCGCGCGGGCCCGCTGGCCGGCGTTCACCGCCGAAGCGGCGCAGGCCGGTGTGTCTGCCGTGTTCGCGTTCCCCCTCGCACTCGGCGCGATCCGGCTCGGCTCGCTCGACTGCTACCGCACCTCCACCGGCCCGCTGACCGTCCGACAGGCCGGCGACGCGCTCGTGCTCGCCGAGATGGCGTTCGCCGCCGTGTTGGCCGAAGTAGCCGGCCACGACCAGGACGATCTCGGCTGGATCAGCGACATTCACGCCGAAGTGCACCAGGCGTCCGGCGTAGTCATGTACGAACTGGGTATCACCATGCAGGCCGCACTGCTGCGGATCCGGGCCTACGCCTACGCCAACGAACTACCGATCGCCGTTGTCGCTGGGCGCATCGTGAACCACGAACTGTCCTTGGACACACAGGAAAGACGCAAGAATGAGTGACCGGCAGTGGTACGGAGGTGGGCAACGGTGAACGACCAACACGAGCAGCGGCTGGCACGGGCGTTCGTCGAGCTGGCGGACACTCTTGTCGACGATTTCGACATCCTGGAGTTCCTGAGCCGGCTCGTGGAGCGGTGCGCGGAACTGCTCGACGTCACGGCCGCCGGAGTGGTGCTGTCCGACCAGCGTGGACGGCTGGCGGTCGTGGCCGCGTCGTCCGAGCAGGCACGGCTGGTCGAGCTGTTCGCGATCCAGTCCAACGACGGGCCGTGCCTCGACTGCGTGCGCACCGGCGAGCCGGTGTCCAGCCCGGACCTGGCCAAGGACACCCGTTGGCCGAGGTTCGCGGCAGCTGCCGGGGCGGCCGGGTTCCACGCGACGCACGCCGTGCCGATGCGGTTGCGGCGCACCGTGATCGGGGCCATGCACCTGCTCAACGACCACGTCGACGGCGTCGACGAGTACAGCGTGCGGCTCGGCCAGGCCATGGCGGACGTGGCCACCATCGGCATGCTGCAGCAGCGTGCCATCTACGACAACGCGATCCTCGCCGAGCAGTTGCAGGTCGCGCTGAACTCGCGGGTCGTGATCGAGCAGGCCAAGGGTGTGCTGTCCGCGCACGCGCGGATCGACATGCAGCAGGCTTTCACGGCGCTGCGCCGATTCGCCCGCTCGCACAACCTGCGCCTGTCCGAGGTGGCCCGCTCGGTCGCCGACGGCACCGCGGACCTGGACGCCATCAGGGCAACCGCCGTCGCCCGCCGGGTCAGCGGCGCAACCGGGACGAACACTGAACAGCCCCATCCGCCGACCGCTGACCCGACTGCTGACCTGGCCGTTGACGGGCCGCTGCGGCGTTTTCCCGGAGCTCGCCCAGCGAGCGTAGGGAGGGCGCCGCACAAAGCGACCCGCCTCGCGCGCGGAGCGCGCCAATGTAACGGTAGGCTGATGGCGGAGATCGCGTTCTCGCGACCTGGCACCCGAGACTCCGGTGCGCCATCGCAGGTGACAACGGAGGTGGCGATGACCCAGGCCAGCACCCCGGCTGCCAGTGGTTTTGCCGCTCCCGACGACTCCGCGCCGCAGCCGTCCGACCTCGACTACGTCGAGCTGTCCAGGGTGGTCCGCAAGGCCGGTCTGCTGCGTCGCCGGCACGGCTTCTACGCCCTCACGTGTGCCGTCACGATCATCGCGTTCGCCGCCGGATGGGTTGCTTTCGCCTATTTGGGCGATTCCTGGTGGCAGCTGCTCACGGCGGTGTTCCTCGCGCTGGCCTACACGCACGTGTCGTTCATCGGCCACTACGCCGGCCACAAGCAGATCTTCCGAAACCGCGTGGCCAACGACGCGATCGGGTTCGCGCTCGGCGGGCTGGTCGGCCTGAGCTACGGCTGGTGGGTCGGCAAGCACAACCGCCACCACGCCAACCCCAACCACGAGGACGACGACCCGGACCTGGCGATCACCGCGATCGCCTTCACCATGGGACAAGGCAGTGCCACGGCCGGCGTGCTGCGCTGGATGGCGAAGTACCAGGCGTTCCTGTTCTTCCCGATGTTGCTGCTGGAGGGCTTCAACCTGCACTTCGCCAGCATCAAGGCGGCGTGGCGCGGCGACATGCGGGCCGGCCGGCTGGAGTTGGTACTGCTGGTGGCGCACGTTATCGCGTATCTCACGGGGGTGTTCGTCGTGCTGTCGCCGGGGAAGGCGATCGCGTTCATCGCGGTGCACCAGTGCCTGTGGGGTGTCTACATGGGGTGTTCGTTCGCCCCGAACCACAAGGGCATGCCGACGATGACCGGTGAGCAGACGCTGGACTTCCTGCGCCGGCAGGTGCTGACGTCCCGCAACATGCTCGGCGGCCGCTGGCTGGACGTCACGTTCGGCGGCCTGAACTACCAGATCGAGCACCACCTGTTCCCCAGCATGCCGCGCCCCAACCTGCGCCGCGCCCAGCCGATCGTGCGCGACTTCTGCCTCGCGCACGACATCGACTACACCGAGGCGGGTTTCCTGCGGTCCTTCGGTTCGGTGCTGCGCCACCTGCACGCGGTCGGCGCCCCGCTCCGCCGGGGATCGACGGCCTGACCGTCAGAACGCCCGCACCGCGTCGACGACACCCGCGGCCAGCGCGAGCGCCTGCGCCTGCCCTGGGCACGGCCGGATTCCGTATCCGAACGTCAGACTCGGCGGCCCGCCGCGCTCCGGATCGAACCGGTCCGGCTGCTTGAACACGTCCGGATCCCGGTTGGCCGCGTCGATGTCGCACACCACGGTGTCCCCGGCGGCCACCGGACACCAGTCGATGTCGGCCCGCGCGACCCGACGAATGGCCCCTGCCCGCGGACCGTGTCGCAACACTTCGGCCAGCAGCGCATCCGTTGTCACGCTGGCGGAATCCCTCATGGCATGGACCGCTTTGTCGATCAGGCCGGCCGTCGCGTCACAACCCTGTACCAGCAACGTGATCCGGGCGATGATCACGTCGAGTTCGGCCGGCGCGAGCGCGCCGACCAGCCACGTCGTCGCCGCGTCCGCCACCAGTTCGTTCTCCGCCGTCGCACCGGGGAAATAGCCGGCCGCGGTCGAGATCACCGCTGCCGCAACGGTTGTCGGATTGGCGATGCCCAATGCCGCTGCCATTGTCGCCACCGGTATTCGCCGTGCCAGCAAGCTCATCACGTCGATCCGCCCGCCGGGCCGCACGGTCTCGCGCAGCGCCGCGTCGGCCCGCCCGGTGGCGGCCGACCGCAGCGCCACCGGGTCCAATCGGTCCAGTTCACGGACCAGCCGGGCGCGGCGCCGACCGTGCTCCGGCCCGTTCGTGAAGCGCGACACCGACGCCCGCAGCCACGCCACCGTGCCGACGGCCGCCGTCGCGGGTGCGGCCGCCACTTCGAACCGGTCGTCGGACAGCACCGCCCGGACATCCTGGTAGCGGGCCGCCGTCCACGCGGTGGACAGTGTGGTCCCGACGTGGTGTTCAGCCATGGCCCGGACCCTATGGCCGAAACGATTCGGCGCCGGCCGACATGTGGTGCGTGGGTGAATCGACACTCCGGCTGCCCAACCCCACCATGACATCGGGCGTCCTAGGGTTGAATGGGGTTCGACGGCACAGATGGCAGAGGAGCGGACCGTGGGCGGACTCGCTCAGGTGATCGGCTCGATGCTGTCCTGGTTACACCTGTATCCGATCAACCTGTGCCCTGGTACCTGGCCATGGACGATCACCCTGGCCGGCGCCCTGCTCGCGGCGTCCCCCGTGTTCGGCGCGATTCTGGTGGCGCTGATCCGCAAGGGCACCGGCAACCAGTACGACACCCCCGTGCTGATCGTGTTCGGCGGGATCGGTGTGCTGTTCGGCTTCCTGGTGCCGTGGCTGGCGACGACGGTCGTGTCCAACGTGGTCAACGAGGCCGCGACCAACGGCACCGCACTTGGTCTGACCAGGTCTGATATCCACGGCCTCAACCAGGCGACGACGTGCGGGCTCAGTCAGTTCGGCAGCCAGGGCGACTACCTCGGCCACGGCCACACCGTCTACGAGGCCCTGATCCGCTCCACCGGCGGCGGCTTCGGCATCGCGGTGTACGTGACGACGCTGATCGGCGTGCCGGTGCTGTGCCTGCTCACCGTGATGGTGCAGCAGCGGATCGCGTTGCGCAGGGGGCCGCGCTGGCCGGGCCGGCTGATGTGGCTGCCGGTGCTGGCGTTCATGGTGGCGACCGTCCCGCTGGAAGCGAACCTGATGGCGCACTTCTGGATCGGGTTCCTGGTGGCCAGCATCGCGGGCGTCGTCCTGCTGTCCATGCTCGGCGCGCCGAGCTGGGGGGTGATCAACCGCGCCCCCAAACCGAAACCGGCCGCGAGCCCGCCACCGCCGCGGCCACAGCAGACGCCGTACCCGGAGTCGTCCCTCGCGGCCTACCCGCCGGGGCTCTACCAGAAGCCCGGCGACCTGTACCGGAAGGTGCCGGACCCGGAGCCGTACCGCCCGCAGCACAACACCCCGCTGCCACGGACCCTGGTGGAGAACGCGCCGCCGCCGGTCCGCCCGTCCACCGGTGCCGGCCAGCTCGCCGCGACTCCCGGTCCGCTGCCGTTCGGTCCCCGGGAGACCACCGCCGTGCTGTGGAACTCCGCGAACGGCCGGTTCCGCCGGGTCCGGCAGCTCGGCCACGGCGGTTTCGGCACGGTGTGGCTGGCCAAGGACACCCAGCTGGACCGGACCGTCGCGCTGAAGTTCGCGCACGCCCCTGACCCGGACACGCAGGCCCGCATGCTGCGCGAGGCCCGCGCGCTGGCCGCCGTGCACCACCCGAACTGCGTGCGGGTGTACGACATCATCGAGGACGTGGACGGCCTCGGCATCGTCATGGAGTACATCGACGGCCAGATGCTGCAGGAGGCGGTCGCCGCACACGGCCCACTGGACGACGTGGCCGCCGCGCGCCTATGGGCCACCATGGCAGGCGCGCTGGCCGCCGCGCACGAGCAGGGCGTGCTGCACCGGGACGTCAAGCCGGCCAACATCCTGGTCGACCACAATGGCCTGCCGCACCTGATCGACTTCGGCATCGCGCGCACGAAGGGCGATGCCACGCTCACCGCGGTCGGGATGATGATGGGCACCCCGGACTTCCTCGCCCCGGAGACCGCGGCATCGGGTACCGCGACCCCGGCGTCGGACGCCTGGCAGGTGGCCGCGACCGTGAGCTACGGCCTGACCGGCCAGCCACCCCGAGGCCACCGGTCCAACCCGATGTCCGCGCTGATGGCGGCGGCCCAGCGGCTGCCCAACACGCATCTGCCGGACCGCAGCCGGCACCTGAACCTGCTCCGCCAGGCCCTCGACCCCGAACCGGCCCGCCGCCCGACGCTGACGACCGTGCACCGCGAGCTGACCAGGTGGCTGGCCGGCGCGGGCCACACCGAACAGGGCCCGGTCACCGTGGTCACCACCGCCGCGTCCCGCCAGGGACACTGACGCCTCACCGCCAGGACGGCAGCCACAGCTCGGCCTGCCAACGCGCGGCCGAGATCGGGTCGCCGTTGAGGATCGGCCACAGCCACACGAAGTTGGCCACCACCAGCCCGACGTACAACGCCACCACCAGCACCCCGGTCTGCCGCCGCTCGTAACCCGCGCGCGCCCGCCCGAGCACCTCGCCGAGCGGCAACACCAGCAGTAGCACCAGGAACGGCGCGACCGGCGTCATGTAGAAGAAGTACATCTGCCGGTTGATGTTGAGGAACCACGGCAGCACACCGGCGAGGTAGGTCACCAGGACCGCGATGTAGCGCCAGTCGAACCGGCCGATCGACCGCCACAGCGCCCAGCCCAGCGCCGGCAGCGCGAGCCACCACATGGCGGGCGTGCCGATCAGCATCGTCGCGCTGACGCAGTCCGGGGTGCCGCAGGACGCCGTGCCGGACTCGTAGTAGTAGAGCATCGGCCGCAGCCCCATCGGCCACGTCCACGGCTTCGACTCCCACGGGTGCGGGCTGTTCTTGGGGGTCAACAGGTGTTCGTGGAAGTTCAGGATGTTCTGGCTGTAGTGGAACAGGTAGCGCACCGCCTGCGGGACCCAGCTGAACTCCCACGGCACGGCCTGGCCCTGCTGGTACGGGTTCGCGCCGCCGACGCCGTGCCGGTCGACGCCGGTCTCGCTGGCGAACCACGCCCACCAGCCGGCCAGGTACACCAGCAGCGCGACGACGATGATCCCGTACACGGCCGGCAGCAGGTCCCTGGCCAGCATGCCGACCCACGGCCGCGCCACCCCCGCCGCCCGCCGCGCCGCCACGTCCCAGCCGACCGTGAGCACGGCGAACGCGGCGATCCAGTACAGGCCGTCCCACTTCACGACGGTGTCCAGCCCGAGGCAGATCCCACCCGCGAAGCGCCACCAGCGGAACCCGAGGCGTGGGCCGTAGGGGGAGTCGGTCGCGAAGCCTTCGCGTACGGCCACCGCGAGCCGTTGGCGCACCTGGTCGCGGTCGCACAGCAGGCACGCGAAAGCGGCGAGGACGAACAGGGCGGTGAAGACGTCCAGCATGCCCATCCGGGACTGCAGGTGGCTCAGGCCGTCGCAGATGAGCAGGATCCCGGCGACCGCGCCGAGCAGCGTCGAACGGGTGAGGCGGCGGGCGATGCGGATGATCAGCAGGATCATGATCACGCCCGCGAGCGCGGCCGAGAACCGCCAGCCGGTGCCGTTGTAGCCGAAGATCCACTCACCGATCGCGACCATGTACTTGCCGAGCGGTGGGTGGACGGTGAGTTCGTAGCCGGGGTTGTCCTCGTAGCCGCCGTTGCGCAGCATCTGCCAGGCCTGCGGCACGTAGTGCTTCTCGTCGAAGATCGGCGTGCCGTTGTCGGTCGGGAAGCCGAGGTTCTGGAACCGGACCACCGCGCCGATCACGGTGACGGCGAGCGTGACCAGCCAGCCACGCAGCCGGTCGGCCGGCATCGGCGGCCCGAGCCGTTCCGCGGGGTCGGCGAGCAGCGTGTCCGGCGGCGGACCGGCCGGCGGCAGTTCGCCGATCCCGGACAGCTCGTCCAGATCGGTTTCGGCGTCAACCTCGGCGGTCCGCGTCGCGCTCACCCGGCCGATCGTAGGGTGAACCTTGTGAAGCGCGAATCCGCATCTGGACGTTTGGTCCTCGCCGGCACCCCACTCGGCGACGCGCGGGACGCTTCCCCCAGGCTGGCGGAACTGCTGGGCTCGGCGGACGTCATCGCGGCCGAGGACACGCGGCGGACCCGCTCGCTGGCCGCGGCCCTCGGCGTGACGCTTGCGGGTCGCGTGGTGAGCTTATACGACTCGGTGGAGACCGCGAGGCTGCCGGGCCTGCTCAGCGCACTGTCGGATGGTGCGACGGTGCTTTTGGTGACGGACGCGGGCATGCCGAGCGTGTCCGACCCCGGCTACCGGCTGGTGGACGCGTGCGTGGCGGCGGGTGTTCCGGTGACGTGCGTACCCGGCCCGTCGGCGGTGACGACGGCACTGGCGCTGTCCGGGCTGCCGAGCGACCGCTTCTGCTTCGAGGGCTTCGCACCACGCAAACCCGGCGAACGCCAACGCTGGCTCGCGGACTTGGCCACCGAGCCGAGAACGGCCGTCTTCTTCGAGTCCCCGCACCGCCTGGCCGCGACGTTGGCCGACGCGGCCGCCGTGCTCGGTCCGACCCGGCGAGCCGCGGTATGCCGGGAAATGACGAAGCAGTACGAGGAAGTCCGCCGAGGCACCCTGCCCGAACTGGCCACGTGGGCCGACGAGGGCGTCCGCGGCGAGGTGACGGTCGTGTTGGCGGGCGCGTCACCGGCGCCGGTCACGGACGTGCATGAGCTGGCCGAACAGGTGGAAACCCTGGTAGCCGGCGGTTTGCGCCTGAAGGACGCGGTCGCCGAACTAACCGTGGGCACCGGAGTAAGCCGCAAAACCCTCTACGACGCCGTCCTGGCCGCCCGCCCCAGAGTGAAGGGCTGATCGAGGTGTACGGAACCGACACCGACCCGGAGCCGACGTCGGCCCTGGTCTCGGCGAACACACCGCGCGCGATCCGCGAGGCGTTGATCGACTCCGAGCGGACGGAGTTCGAGTTGCGCTACGCCGAGGAAATGGCCATCGCCACTCGGACGCTGGACCTGACCGGCGTGCTCAGGGTACTCGACTGCTACTACAAGATCGCTGAGATCACCCAGCGGCAGGGCGTGGACGCACACCGGCGGATGCTGGATACGGTGGCCCGTCTCCAGCGGGGTGAGCACGTGCCGACCGTCCCCGGTCACGTGCACAAGGCGGAGATCAACGCGAAAGTGGCCTACTGACGGTGTGTACTCGCTCACCGGTCGGCCGGAGCGTTCACCGTTGGCGTAACGAACCCGAACTACAGCCAGATTTACCAGCTATAACACGGAACCATGGGAATCGGGCGGTTGTCGGCACGGCGCCCGGCTCCTACCATCGCACGGACGGGTAAGGCAGGCGATGAGTCGCATCCCGCTGCCGGAACTGGGCACAGTACAGCCAGTTCCATACCGAGTACGCACCTGGACGAGGCGGTCGACATGACGGCGGTGGACAGATGACGACGGCGGCGACCACCTCATCGACCAGTGGTTTCGAGGAGAACTTCAACCGGCTCGTCGAGCAGCGGGTGTCGGCCCTGCGGGACATGGGCGACAAGCGCCCGGTCGAGCAGATCACCGCGCACGTCCGGATGGACCTCCAACAGCGCGTCGAGGACTACCAGAGCCGCATGCGCTGAGCACTCAGGCGCCGGGTGCGGGCGCGACGAGCTTCATACCTACCTCGCGCAGGAACGCGATCACCTCGTCCACCTTCATCCCGTTACGGGGCGCGATTTCCGATATAGATACCTGGTCGTCGGTCTCGGCGCCGTCGAGCTGCCGCATCGACGCCAGTGAGATGACGCCGACCAGCAGGTCGCCGATGCCGTTGTGGATGCGCAGCGGCACGCACAGGTAGGTGCGCCACCGGTCGCTGCCGTACTCGGTCGAGTAGATCTCCGGCCGGCCGAGGCAGAACGCCCGGACCGACGCGTAGTGGGAGTCCGCGCGGATGTCCGTGCGCCGCATGGAGTCGAAGTCCGGCCAGGTGCCGGTCGACGACGCCCACAGCGTCAACTGCCTTGCCGTCGCGGCCTCCCAGCGTAACCACAGTTCGATCTTCAGCACCTCGTCCGGGTCGACCTCCAGGGTGGTCCTGATCCGGGTCAGCGCGTCGCGGAGCAGTTCGTGGTCCCGTGCCTGGCATGCGGTCAGACTTCCGGTCCGGCCCTGAAACCACGTCTGCCACCACCTGGCGAGCCGTTCACCGTATCGGGCGGCGGAGTACTCGTACGGCAGGCCGGCGAGGCACTGGTCGAGGCAGACCTGGACCTCCCGCAGCAACTGCGGGACCTGCGAGTAGAAGTCCGGGAACGTCGGCGTCACGTCGAACTGCCTCATCCGGGTCTTCGCCTTGCGTTCGAACTCCTCGACCGTCCGGCGGTCCGCCCGTTCGTCGCCGTGCAGCACCCGGGAGAAGTCGATGCCCTGCAACGGCAGGATGGCCACCCGCAGCCGCCGGTGCAGGCGCCGCTCGGTCTCGGTGCGGATCGACCGTGCCAAGGCACTGAGCAGCGGCGGGTCGGTAAGGCTGCACCCGACGATGAGCACCGCGTTCCGGCGGAACAGGTCGCCGAGTATCGCGCTGGACAGCACCTGCGATTCGATGGTGGCGACCTCACTGAGGATGACCGGGGTTTCGCCACCGCTTTCCGGCACATAGCCGTGCAGGTGCAATATCGTATTCGTCCTGATGTACTGGAGTTTTTCCTGTTCCGGATCGAGCAGCGCGCCGGCATTGTTGCCGTGCTGGACCAACAACGGTTCGAACGGCAGCTCGGGTATCGATTTCGCCTCGCGCGCCAGATTCAGTATCTTCACTTCCTCCTCGAGGAAGCTGTCGTAGTTCGTCGTGACGATCTGGACGTCGACGCCCTTCGCCACGAACGCCGCCGCCAGCTCGATGATCGTCGCCACAAGACTGCCGCGCTGCCAGCTCTTCTCCGCGTACAACAGGGACCGCAGCTTGTTGACGACGACCCGCATCCACTTGTCGGCGTACATGTCGGTGTGCAGCTGGCAGACGATGGAGGCGGCCTCCAACGGCGTGTAGGTGTCCATGACGGCGCGCCGGACCGCGCTGTCCGGCACCTGCTCCTCGAGCAGTCGGGTCACCAACTCGCCCCAGCTCACCCCGGTACGGTCGATCGACACCCCGGCACCGGCATAAATCACCACCGACTTCTGGCCGGCGATGTGCTGTATTAGCTGATGGACGTCCCTTTGGTAGAAGTACGCCTTGTCACTCCGCGAGAAAGGCACCGCACACCCCCTGACATCCGCCCATCCGGACACTATCAAAAGAGGTTTTCTACTGAAAGTCGAAAACCCGGACAGGAGATGGGCACGACCATCTCACCCGCCGGGTCGACCAGCGGCCACGCCAAACCCGATCGCGTCGGCCACATCACCAACCGTAGGCTGTGCGGACATGAGCGCCCCCGTGTTGACCGCGGTGGCCTGGCCCTACG
>DATBCR010000858.1:0-6903 GCA_036270375.1 Pseudonocardiaceae bacterium
CCGACGGACCTGACGAATCGTGACCGTCCTTGGCTAATGTCGTGTCGTGATGGCACAGGACCGGCCGACGGCCATCCGAACGGCGCGTGGTGTCGAGGACTTCTCGGGCATCCGCGCCGAGTTCGGCCTGCCCGCCGACTACCCGACCGCCGCCCTCGTCGAGGCCGAACAGGCGGTGTCCGGCCCGGTCGGTGCCCGCGAGGACGCCACCGACCTGCCCATGGTCACCATCGACCCGCCCGGCGCTAAGGATCTCGACCAGGCGATGCTGCTGCGCCGCCGGAACTCCGGTTACCGCCTCGACTACGCCATCGCCGACCCCGGCCATTTCATCCGTCCGGGTGGTGCGCTGGACATCGAGTCCCGCCGTCGGGGCCAAACCCTCTACCTGCCGGACGAACTCGTCCCGCTGCACCCGCCGCTGCTGTCCGAGGAGGCCGCCAGCCTGCTCCCGGATGAGGTTCGGCCTGCTGTTCTGTGGACGATCGACTGCGACCGCGACGGCCAGCCCGAACACGTGCGGGTCCGCCGCGCGCTGGTCCGGTCCGTCGCCCAGTTCGACTACGACACCGTCCGCGACCGCCTGCTCGCCGGCACCCCGCACCCGTCGTACGCCCTGCTGCCCGCCCTCGGCCGGCTGCGCAGGGAACTCGCGGTCGGCCGTGGCGCCGTGGAACTCCAACTGCCAGAACAACAAGCCGTCGCCGACGAGTCCGGGCGCTGGCGGCTGGTGCTGCGCTCGCGGGTCGACGTCGAGGCCTGGAACGCCGAAATGTCCCTGCTCACCGGCATGGCCGCGGCCGATCTCATGCTCGGCGCCGGCATCGGCGTCCTGCGCACCCTCCCCGCCCCCGACCCCGAGGCCATGGACAGCCTTCGCCGGCGCGCCAACGCACTCGGCGTCGACTGGCCGCCGGACGTGACCGCCGCCCGGGTCCTGGCCGGCCTCGACCCGAGCCGACCGGAGGCCCTCGCGTTCCACGTGGACGCCACCCGCCTGCTGCGCGGCGCCGGCTACTCGGTGCTCGACAACGCCGCCGGCCTGCACGCCGAAACCACCACCCACGCCGGCCTCGGCGCCGCGTACGCCCACGTCACCGCCCCGATCCGCCGGCTGGTCGACCGATTCGGCACCGAGGTGTGCCTCGCCGTGGCGAACGGGGGAGACGTGCCGAGCTGGACCCGCGCCGCCCTGCCCGAACTACCCGCCCTGATGGCCGCATCCGACGCGACGGCCAGCAGGGTCGAACGGGCGTGCCTGTCCCAAGTGGAGGCTTGGGTGCTGGCGGACCGCGTCGGCGACACGTTCCCGGCGGTCGTCCTGCACGCCGAGGCCCACGGCGGCGAGGTGTTCGTGGCCGACCCGCCCGTGGTGTCCCGCTGCGTCGGCGACAACCTGCCCGAGGGGGAGCGGATCGAGGTCCGCCTGGCCGAGGCGGACACCGTGCGCCGCAAAGTCAGGTTCGTGCCGGTGTAAGCGGCCCGATTTGCCCGATATCCAGGGGGTACCATCTGGTGCGGCCGACCCCACCACCCCCGCACGGCTGGATCTTTCCGACGTATCTCGATCATTGGCGTAAAGCGGCGAAATGGGGGTCGACCGTGGCCCCACTTGCTGCCAGCATCCGGGTGTCCGCAACATTGACGCACCCGTTAACGATTACCAACCGGGCGGTTGGCTACCGTCCCGCGCGCCGCCCCTGCAGGTGCGCTCCCCAGGTTTGAGGAGGAAGCCATGGCTTTACGTTCGGTCAGATGGCTCGCGGCGGCATGTGTCGTCGCAGCCGCGGCCATGAGTGTGGTCGCGGGAACCGCGGCCGGCTCGATCGCCACATCCGCGCCGGCACCCGGTTCGGTGGCACCACATCCGTTCCACAATGACCCGATCGCCGGGAAGACACTCGCCTTCCCGCCGACGACCGCTTTCTGCCTGGCGAACCTCGGTCTGCACTGCTACCAGCCGTTCCAGCTCGTCAAGGCCTACGACCTGGCACCACTGCACAACCTCGGCATCGACGGTCGCGGTCGGACGATCGTGATCGTGGACTCCTTCGGCTCCCCGACCATCCAGAACGACCTGAAGGTGTTCGACCAGACGTTCGGCCTGCCGGACCCGCCGTCGTTCACCATCCGTCAGGACGCCGGCACGGTGCCGCCGTTCGACAACACCGACAGCACCATGCTCGGCTGGGCCTACGAGACCACATTGGACGTCGAGTGGTCGCACGTCTTCGCACCCGGCGCCAACATCATCCTCGAGGAAACCCCGATCGCCGAAACCGAAGGCGTGCAAGGCTTCCCGGAGATGATGACGGCCGAGAACTTCGTCGTGAACCACCACCTCGGCGACGTCATCTCGCAGAGCTTCGGCGCGACCGAGCAGACCTTCCCGAGCAAGCAGTCGCTGTTGGACCTCCGTTCCGCGTTCAAGAACGCGGCGGCCCACGGCGTGACCGTGCTCGCGTCCTCCGGTGACCAGGGCGCGACCGACGCCCAGTTCAACGGCAGCGACCTGTACACGTTCCCGGTCAACAGCTGGCCGTCCGCGGACCCGCTGGTGACGTCCGTCGGCGGCACCATGCTCAACCTCGACGCCAACGGCAACCGGCTCGCACCGGACGTCGTGTGGAACGACCTGAACACGGTCGGCGGCGGCGCGGGCGGCGGCGGCGTGTCCACGGTGTTCCACCGCCCCGGCTTCCAGGAGGACGTCCGCAACGTCACGGGTAACCACCGCGGCACCCCGGACATCTCGCTGAGCGCGGCGGTCGACGGCGCGGTCGTGCTGTACTTCTCGTTCCAGCCCGGACGCGTCGGCTACCACCTGGTCGGCGGCACGAGCGAAGCCAGCCCCGAGTTCGCGGGCGTCGTCGCCATGGCGGCCCAACTGGCCCACCACTCGCTCGGCAACATCGACAACGCGCTGTACCGCCTTGCGGAGTTCCACGGCGCCGCCGGCGTCGTCGACGTGACCATGGGCAACAACACCTTCGGCCCGTTCACCAACAGCGACGGCACCACCCACACGGTGCAGGGCTTCAACGCCGGCCCGGGTTACGACCTGGCCAGCGGCAACGGCACCATCGACGCGGCCCGTTTCGTCCCCGCACTCGCGTTCACCGCGGGGCACTGACGTGACGGACTGATCAACTGAGCACCACCCGTGGGCCGGCGTTCTCACCCGAGAATGCCGGCCCACGGCGTATTCTGGGAGCCCGAACCAGGGGAGTGGCGAGTGGCGTTTCCGACCGTATCCATCAGCCTGTCCGACGCGGACGACCAACTCCGACAATTGGCCGGTTGGCTACGCGACGAGGACGAACTCCGCGGCCGCGTCCGCCTGGTCGGGCCACCGATCGCACCGGACCAACTGGGTGGCGTGCTCGACGCCGTCGAGGTCGTCCTGACCAGCGGCTCCGCCGACGACGCACAAACGGTGATCGCCAGCATCGACAAGATCCTGAACAACAACGGCTGACCACGGTGACCGCCCTACCCGACCCCGACCTGTCTCGAGCGGTCCTCATCGGCACGAGCACGTTCGACCGCCTGCCGAACCTGCCCGCCGTCCGCAACAACCTGACCGACCTGTCCACCGCACTGACCGATCCCGACTCCGGCATCCTCACCGCGACCAACTGCTCCATTATGGACAGTCCGGAAACGGCAACCGGATTCCTCCGGCGCCTGCGCACGATCACCAGACAGGCCAACGACTTCCTGCTCGTCTACTATGCCGGCCACGGCATCCGCCACGACACCCGCGACCTGCTCTACCTGGCCGTCCAGGACACCGACGCAGACGGCCCAGAAGGCACCGCGGTGCGCTTCGACTCGGTACGCGAGATCATCGAGGACAGCCCCGCCAGAACCCGCCTGCTGATCCTGGACTGCTGCTACTCGGGCATGGCACTCGGCGCGATGGCAGGCGGCACAACGGATCCACGCGAGCTGACCGTCAGCGGCACGGCGGTGATCACGTCATCGTCCAAGAACAAGATCTCCCACTCACCGCAGGGCGACCGCCTCACCGCATTTTCCGGCGAACTGATCTCCTTACTGACCAACGGTTCCCCCATTCCCAACGAGCCGCTGACCGTGCTCACCGCATTCCGATCCCTCACCGCGGCACTGGCCACCAGAGGCCTCCCGGAACCAAAACTGAAACTGACCGACACCAGCGGCGACATCCTCCTGCGCCGCCCCACAAAGCTGGCGCCAGAACCCGAACGGGCCGCACCGCCGCTGTTGCCCCGGCGGAGGCCGCTTCTCGCGCATAGCCCGACCGGTTCGAGTCGCCAATCAAGAGGCTGGCCGATCCGGCTGCTGCCCGGGGAGCCGCCGCAGGAGATGTTCCGCGACACGCACATGGAGGAGTTGGAGCCAGGCTTCGAGGTCGACCGGTTCGGCACGCCGGAGGGCAATCTCACGTTCGGCGTCGGCACGCCGTTCGAACAGCGGTCGCTGGTGCCGGAGTGGCGGTTCCGGCCGTATCACGTGTATCGGGTGGTCCGGCGGGTGTGGGTACTGACCGGCACGGCGACCTCGGCGTACGACCAGCCCGGCGGCGGTACGGCATACGTGCTGCCGAGCGCCGTGGCGAAGATGCTCGACGATGGGGAACTGATCGAGGTCCCGGTACCCGCCGCGCCAACCGACAAATTGCTCCGCTTCCTAAATTGGCGGAGCACGCCGGGGGCCACGGCGAGCTTGATGGATTGGCTGAGCGAGCGGAGCAAACGGCGAGGGCACGCCGCCGATTGAACGGTGACGTGCCCTGCCCGCTCGGGGTTACCTCAGGCGTGTGACTAGTGGAACGCGTGCTCCGGTGCCGGGAATTCCCGCCCCCGCACCTCACGCGCGAACTCCGACGCCGCCGACGACAAAACCCCGGCCAAATCGGCGTACCGCTTCACGAACCGAGGCGTCTTGCCCCGCCGCAAGCCGGCCATGTCCTGCCACACCAGAACCTGCGCGTCACAATCCGGGCCGGCCCCGATGCCGACCGTGGGGATGTGCAACTCGTGCGTGACCCGCTTGGCGACCTCCGCCGGCACCATCTCCATGACGACCGCGAAAGCACCGGCCTCCTGCAGCGCCACGGCGTCGGCCACGATGTCGTCACCGGCGTTGCCGCGCCCCTGCACCCGGTAACCGCCCAGGTTGTGTTCACTCTGCGGAGTGAACCCGATATGCCCCATCACGGGCACACCGGCGGACGTCAACGCCTCGACGTGTGCCGCGAACCGACGGCCGCCCTCCAGCTTGACCGCGTGTGCGCGGCCTTCCTTCATGAACCGGACCCCGGTGGCCAGCGCCTGCTCCGGCGACAGCTGATACGAGCCGAACGGCAGGTCCGCGACCACGAGCGCCCGCTTGGTCGCCCTGGTCACCGCCCGCACCAGTGGCAGCATCTCCTCGACCGTCACCGGCAGTGACGTGTCGTATCCGAAGACGTTGTTGGACGCGGAGTCACCGACGAGCAGCACCGGAATCCCGGCCTCGTCGAACAGTTCCGCCGCGTACATGTCGTACGCCGTGAGCATCGGCCACGGCTCGCCGCGCTGCTTCAACTCGTGCAGGTACGGGATGCGCACCCGCTTGACCGGCTTGGCAGCACCAGCGGCAGCACCAGCCCCGGCAGTACCAGCGCCAGCTGTACCAGCCCCAGCTGTACCAGCCCCACTGCCGTACGGAGCCGCCAACTCTGGATTGGTGGACATCGTCGTCGACCGTCCTTCCGTCGGGGCCCGTCACCGGGTCCCCGCGTGTTGTGCGGATGGTGTACCCACCGAGGGTGACACCCTCGGTGGTCAGCTCGCACGGCGGTGCGACAAGCTTCACACCCGCGGAGATCTCACAGGGTGCCGTCCTCGCCGGCCAACCGGAGCCGGTGGACGTGCGTCCCACGTTCGGCACGACAATCATGGTCGCCACCAGCGGCAACACGGAGACCACCACAGGCAGGGAGGCGGAGGCGTGCGGCAGGAGCGGCCGATGGCGGTGGGCTGGCGCTGGACCGCGGCCGGCGGGGTGGCCACGCTGGTGCAGCTGTCCGCGCTGGCCTCGCTCGTGGTCCTGCTGGTCGGGTCGAGCAACCCGACCTTCGCCGACGACATCGGCAACCTGTTCGGCTGGGTCGGCCTGCCGGTGGACGGCAACCTGTTCATCGCACTCGTCCTGGCCGCGCTCGGCGGCGCACTGCGACGCCGCAAGCGGACCGCGCTCTGGGTCCTGCTGCTCTGGCAGGTTCTCGGCCTGCTCATCGGCCTTGCCTACCAGGTGGTCGAGGCCATCGACCCGAGCCTGGTCGGCATCGACGGCGCACCCGGCCTGGACGGACCACTGGCCGCCGGCAACGCGGTCTCGATCGCCATCGTGGCGTTCCTGTTCGGCATCCGTGGCGCGTTCCCGGCGAAACTGGCCCCCGGCGCCTGGCGTCGCGCCCTCGCGGTGCTGGTCGGCGGCCTGATCATCGTGTCGGTCGCCGGCTGGGGCGTGGCCGAACTGTTCCCGGGCACGCTCAGCGGCACGTGGGAGAAGCTGGTCTGGGCGACGAACCAGGCCACCGGCAGCACCCTGGCCCTGCGCCCGCTCGGCCTCACCACCCAGGGCCCGGACTGGCTGTCCGTCCTGCTGCCCCTGTTCGGGGCCATCGTCGCGATCCTGGCCCTGCTGGTCTTCTTCCGCAGCGAACGCGGCCGCCGGCTGCTGAGCCAGGACGAGGAACTGAGGGTCCGCGAACTCCTCGCCGACTACGGCGAACTCGACTCCCTCGGCTACTTCGCCACCCGCCGCGACAAGAGCGTCGTCTTCGCGGCATCCGGCCGCGCCGCGCTGACGTACCGCGTGCTCGGCGGTACCACCCTGGCCAGCGGCGACCCGATCGGCGACCCGGAGGCC
>DATBCR010000859.1:0-1955 GCA_036270375.1 Pseudonocardiaceae bacterium
AAACGCCGGTGGAGCCCATGTAAGACCGCCCTCCGGGGAGGCTGCGGGTGATGAAGCAGGAACCATTCCAAACACGGCGTAGCCGTGCGGGAATCCCGCCCGCCAGGGCGCGGAGGATGTCAACAGAGAGGATCGTGACCACGCATATGAAGCCTGGAGACCTCGCCCCCGACTTCGAACTACCCGACGACGAGGGCAACCAACGCTCGCTGAGCGAGTTCCTCACGAACGGCCCTGTCGTGCTGTTCTTCTACCCGGCCGCGATGACCGCCGGCTGCACCGCCGAGAGCTGCCACTTCCGTGACCTGGCCAAGGAGTTCGCCGAGGCGGGCGCGCAGCGGGTCGGCATCAGCCCGGACACGGTGGACAAGCAGGCCAAGTTCTCCGCCGCGCACTCGTTCGACTTCCCGCTGCTGTCCGACCCGGACGGCGCGGTGGCGACCCAGTTCGGCGTGCGGCGCCGGTTCGGTCCGATGCTGACCCGCAGGCAGACGTTCATCATCGACACCGACCGCCGCATCCTGGACGTGATCAAGAGCGAGGTCCGGATGAGCGTGCACGCGGACCGCGCGCTGGCGGCCCTGCGCGACCGCGTCTGACCCGCACGGCGTCGTCGACACCACCGCGGAATCCGTTCGCAGCGCGGTAAACAGCTCCGTCCCGCGTAGTGCGGGTTCGCGCGCCCTGCCGGTGTGTGCCGACCCGTCGAACACCCTGCGTGACACGTCGGAGCGGTTACTCGGCGTCACCCGAACCGGTGGTGTCGCGGTCGGTACTAGAGTCCGATGGCGTGGTCGAACACCTGCGGATTGCCACCGATGCCGGCACCTTCGACGCGCTCGCCGACGGCCCGACCGACGGCCGGCCGGTGTTGCTGCTGCACGGTTTCCCGGAAGCCGCCGTGCAGTGGGAGTTCCAGCTCGGCGCGCTCGGCGGGGCGGACTGTCGAGCGGTGGCGCCGGACCAGCGTGGCTACTCACCGGGCGTGCGGCCGGCCGCGGTCGCCGAATACGGTCTCGGCCAGTTGGTCGACGACGTGTTCCGGATCGCGGACTCGTTCGGCTGGCGGCGGTTCGACCTGGTCGGCCACGACTGGGGTGCGGTGGTCGCGTGGGCCGCGGCGGCCGACCGTCCGGAACGCGTGCGGTCACTGACGGCGGTGTCGGTGCCGCATCCCACCGCTTTCGCGCACGCCATCCGGACCGACGAGGACCAGATGACACGGTCGGCCTACGTGCAGGTGTTCCGGCAGGCTGGTTCGGCGGAACGGCGACTGCTGGCCGAGGACGGCGCGGCGCTGCGGCGGCTGTACGACTGGAAGGTGCCGCGCGAACGCATCGAGGAGTACGTGGCGCGGCTGACCGAGCCGGGCGCGCTTACCGCCGCCCTCAACTGGTATCGGGCCACCTCACTGTCCACAATGCACATCGAGCCGGTCACGGTGCCGACGCTGTACGTGTGGGGCACCGAAGATGTCGCGGTCGGCTCGGCGGCGGCCTTCGCGGCGGAGAAGTTCGTCACCGGCCGGTACCGGTTCGAGATGCTCGCGGACGTGTCGCACTGGGTGACCGACGAGGCCGGCGGAACGCTCACGGCCCTGCTGATGCGGCACCTGCTGGACAACCCGGAAACCGATGACGACGGCCGGTAAAGGTAAAGGTGACGTCGCCGGCTTGCTGCTCGCCGCAGGCGCGGGCCGGCGGATGGGCATGCCGAAGGCGCTGGTGTCGCACGGTGGCCGGCTGTTCGTCGAGTCGGCGGCCGATGTGCTGACCGACGCGGGTTGCCGGCCGGTGGTGGTCGTGCTCGGTGCGCGGGCGGATACGGTGCGGGCGCGGGCGCGGCTGGCCGGGTGCGTGCTGGTGGACAACCCGGACTGGCCCGAGGGCATGGGTTCGTCGGTCCGTGTTGGACTCGCGGCGCTGGGCGGCCCGACGGCGGTGGTGGTCCTGCCG
>DATBCR010000860.1:0-4116 GCA_036270375.1 Pseudonocardiaceae bacterium
GGCGACCAGCCGTAGCGACCGAGGTTCAGCGTCACCGGCATCGAGATGTCACCGGCCACCAACGCGAACAACGGGTCCGGCTGCTCACCCCTCGGCCTGGCCCACATCCGCAGGCGCAGCGGATCGCCGACCCGACCATGCAGGAAACCGGCGGTGGTCGGGTCGAGCCGGATCTCACACGTACGGCTGAGCCGGAACACGCTCGCGCCCGGCACGGCGGCCAGGTCCAGCGCGTCCGAAGGCGGCTTCACCGGCAGGTCTGGCAGATCGGTCCAGACCGCCGCGTCGTCCGCCATCCGCCCGACCGTCACCACGGACTCGACGCAACTACGGCCGCGCTGCTCAAGGTTGGCCGAAACCACAGCGGCGGTCCGGCCGTACTTGCGCAGTTCCGTGCGCAGCAGCACCGGCCCGACCTCCGGCGGCCGGACGAACTGGGCGCTCACCGCCAGCGGGTCGAGTGGTTCGGCCGCCGCGGCGCCATCTTGGCCGCCGGCCGCGGTCACCACCTGCAGCGCCGCCCTGGCCAGCAGGGACAGCAGGTAGCCGCCGTGCGGCCGGTGGCCGACCGTCCACTCCGCGGACAGGTCCGTGGTGAACGTGCCGTCGCCGAGCGGCCGCACCCGGCTGGCCGCGGTGAAACTGCCGACCTGTGCCGGCTGTACCGCGGTCGCCGACATCGGCGTCGCGACGGTCGCCGGTATGGCACCCTGCCCGCTGGCCCCGTTCACCGGGTCCTCCTTGCTACGTCGGCCCGGCCGGGCACACAGCTCACCCGAGTCATTTCTGCCCCGCCAGAGCGCGGAGGAAGAATGCGAGATTCGCCGGACGTTCGGCCAATCTACGCATCAGGTATCCGTACCACTGGACCCCGTACGGGACGTACACCCGGACGGTCTCACCAGCACCGGCCAAGCGGCGCTGTTCGACCGGCCGGATGCCGTAGAGCATCTGGTATTCGTAACCGCCCGCTTTGCGGTCGTGCCAGCGTGCCCGGTCATCGATGATCCGGACCAGCCGGGGGTCGTGCGTCGCGAACATCGGGTAGCCGCCACCGGCCAGCAAAACGTTGGCACACCGCACATAGCTGCGGTCGACGTCGGCCGGATCCTGATAGGCGACGGATTCCGGCTCGGCGTACGCACCCTTGCACAGCCGGACCCGGGAACCGTAGCCGGCGAGGGCGCGGCAGTCCGACTCGGTGCGGTGCAGGTAGGCCTGCAGCACGGCACCGGTCTGCGGGTGCTCGCGGCGCAGTTCGGCCAGGACGCCCAGCGTCGAGTCGGTGGTGGTGTGGTCCTCCATGTCCAGCGTGACCATGGTGCCGACGCGAGCGGCCGCGGCGCAGATCCGGCGCGCGTTGTCCAGCGCCAGTTGCTCGTCCAGCTTCTGGCCGACCGCGGAAAGTTTCACGCTGACCTCGGCGTGCGCGGTCAGTCCGTCGGCGGCCAGCGCGGCCAAGAGGGTCAGGTAGGCCGACACGGTGTCCTCGGCGGCGTCCGCGTCCGTGGTGTCCTCGCCGAGGTGGTCGAGCGTCACGTTCAGGCCGTTCGCGACCAGACGCTGCGTCGCGGCGACCGCGTCCGCGGCGTACTCACCGGCCACGAACCGGGCGACCACGTTCCTCGACAGCGGGGCGGTGGCCACGAGGTTTCGGATCGTGTCGTTACCCGCCGCGGCCAGGATCAGGGAACGGAGTGGGTTCACGATGCGCAACTGTACGGCTTCGTCAATGGGCGCGGGCCGCAAGTTACCGGCAAGTCACCGGCCGAGATTCAGTTGCGCGAACAACAGTGCCTCGGCCAGGTCGCGCACCTGCGCGGCGGGGCCGCCGGCATGCCTCGTGTTCACCTCCAACACCACCTGACCAGTGAAAGCAGTGGTCCGCAGCTGTTCACAGAGTTGTGCACAGGGCTGTCCGCCACGGCCCGGTACGAGATGTTCGTCACGTGGCGCGCCGGAGCCGTCCGCGAGGTGCAGGTGGGTCAGGCCGGCGCCCATCCGGCCGGCGAGCGCGACGGCGTCCATCCCGGCGGCGGCGGTGTGCGACAGGTCGAGCGTGTAGTGCCGGTGGCCGTGTTCGGTCGGGTCGATGGACGGCACGAACGCGGACACCTCGACAGTCCGGCCAAGACCGAGCTGGCGGCGGACCGGGAACATGTTCTCCACCGCGATCTCGACCCCGCCCGCTTCCTCGAGTTCGGACACCAGGTCGGGAAAGCATTCGCCGTAGCGGCGCTGCCAGCGGAACGGCGGGTGCACCACGACCGTCCGCGCGCCGAGATCCCTTGCCACGTCAACGGATTTGCGCAGCCGGACGACCGGGTCCGGCGACCACACGCGTTGCGTGATCAGCAGGCACGGCGCGTGCACGGCGAGCACCGGCACCCGGTAGCGGTGCGCGTACCGCCGCAGCGACGCCAGGTCCTGGCTACCACGATCGGTCCAGACCATCACCTCGACACCGTCGTAGCCGAGTTCGGCCGCCAAACGGAACGCGACCTCGGCCGGCCGTGGCCACACCGACGCGGTGGACAGTCCGATCGGGATCGGTGGCACCGAGTTCAGTGGCGCACCAACAGAAGCGCGGCCGGCGACACGGTGACCACGAGACCCGCCAGGACAGCCAGCATGGTCGTCTGCAGGTCGTCCGCACGGCGCCAGCGGCGCACGCCGAACACCAGACCGACGATCACAAGGAGAGCCGCCAGCACGGCGATGATCGGCTGGAAACCCCACAGCCAGCTGAACGCGAGGAACACGGCGGCACCGACGATGGCCCCCGCGCCGACCTGGGCGCCCATCAGCAGCCATTCACGGCCGGGGGACAGCGGTTCGCGGTCGTCGACGTCGTCGTCACCGTCGATGCGGTCCAGGCCAGGGCGGTCGTCGTAGTCGCGGTCGCTGAAGTCGTCGTCGCCGAACTCGTCGCGGCTCGGGTTGAAGGCCAGGTCGTCGTCGGCGTCGAAGTCGTCGACGTAGGGGCCGGGGTGGGCCTGCGTGCTCTCCATCGGCGGCGGGCCTGGCCGGCGGCCGACCGGAGCGACCACCTGGGTGGCCGCCGACGGTGGGGCCGGACGGCCAGCGGGTTGCGCCGGCGGCAGGAGCGGGAACTCCTCGGTGGTTGCGGCCTCCGGCGGCATGCCGACGCCGGCCAGCCGGGCCTGCAGCGGGGCCGGCGGGTAGTCGGCCGGCAGCGGCGGGTTCACCGCGGTGACCGCGTTGTCGTCGCCGCCGGGTGGTCGACCGGTCATCGGGGGCCGGGCGACCGGGTTCATCGCGGGTCTGGACATCGGCGGCTTGGCCACGATCGGCGGCGGCCCGACCGGGCTCATCCCCGGTCTGGACAGCTGCGGACCGGACATCGGCGGCGGCATCGCCTGGCCCGGCATCTGCTTGTTCGGCATCGCCTGGCTGGGCATCGCCTGACTTTGCATGCCCTGGCTCGGCATGGCCTGGCTGGGCATGCCTTGGCTCGGCATGCCTTGGCTGGGCATCGGCGGCTGGGCCTGGTTCGGCTGGACCGGTCGAACGGCGGTGGTCGGCGGCCCGACCGGCGGCATCCCCGGACGACTGACCGGCGGCCGCTGCACCGACGGCGGCTGGCCCTGCGGCGGCTGCGCGTTCATCGGCTGGGCGTTCATCGGCTGCCCGGTCATCGGCTGGGCAGGCATCTGCTGGGACGGCGGCTGCGCGACCGGCGGCAGCGGCCGGCTGGGACTGTTACCGCCGAGCGACGGCCGCGGCTCGCCGTACGCGGCCGGTGGCCGGGGTGGCGGCGGGCCGGACGGGCCGACCGGCCGGTGGTCGCCGCCCCGCCGGCCGGTGCGCGGCGGCTCGGGCGGCTGCTGGTCGTCGCGGATCGGCAGCAGCTTGCCGCTGTCCGACAACACGCGCTCGATGATGGTCGACGGGTTGGTGCCGTCATCGTCGTCTGCCCTGCGACGACGTCGGCGGGGCGTGTCGCCATTGCCGCCGGTACCGCCGCCGTACTCGGCGAGCAGTTCCGCGACCGTGCGCTGCGCGCGTTCCGAACCGCTGTCTTGAGTCATTGTCTCCACCGGGCCCCGTGTGGCCCCGTCCGGCCAGTGGGGCCCGAGGGGTACGTGCCGTCAG